>NZ_RZRX01000669.1:0-370 GCF_003997405.1 Mesorhizobium sp. M2A.F.Ca.ET.042.01.1.1 | reverse complement strand
GCAAGCTTGGTGACCTGCGCCTCGATGGAACCTTCGGCTGGACCATGCACCCCGAACATGATGCGCAGATTAACGACGTCCATCACCTCAAGACCGAGATTGCGGAGATTGTCGTGCACGGCCCGTTCGAGCTCGTCGGCTGAGAAGGCCGGCAGCCAAGAGGCGTCTTCGCCACGGCGGGCGCCGATCTTGGTGACGATGGTGAGGTCGTCGGGGTAGGGCGCCAGCGCCTCGCGGATCAGCTTGTTGGTGACGTACGGACCGTAATAATCGCTGGTGTCGATGTGATTCACGCCTTGCGCAATTGCCTCGCGCAGCACGGCGATGGCCGCGTCATGATCTTTCGGCGGACCGAACACGCCTTTGCCTG
>NZ_RZRX01000668.1:0-381 GCF_003997405.1 Mesorhizobium sp. M2A.F.Ca.ET.042.01.1.1 | reverse complement strand
GTCGAGATCAAGAAGATCCAGAAAGCGACCGGCATCACCGCCATCTTCGTCACGCACGACCAGGAAGAAGCGCTCTCCATGTCGGACCGCATCGTGGTGATGAACGCCGGTTCGGTGGAACAGATCGGCACGCCGGAGGAGGTCTATGAGCGGCCCGCCACCGGCTTCGTCGCCGACTTCCTCGGCAAGGCCAATATGCTTGCCGGCACCGTGAGCAGGTCCGACCGGCGGACGACGGTCGCGCTTGCCGCCGGCCAGACGGTCGATGTGGGTTCGCCGCGGCCGCTGGCGCAGGGCAGCAAGGTCACCGTTGTCGTCCGGCCGCAAAAACTGTCGGTCGGCGCGGCAGCGGTCGCCCACCGGCTGTCCAGCCGCGTCGTC
>NZ_RZRX01000667.1:0-381 GCF_003997405.1 Mesorhizobium sp. M2A.F.Ca.ET.042.01.1.1 | reverse complement strand
TTCCTGCACCAGCGACCAGACGATGCTGCCGGGCTCGGCCGTGCCCTGCTGGGTGCTGGTGCGCTCCTCATAGAAGATCGCCTTCTGTCCGACCGGCACAGTCGCCTCGGCGGTCGCCGGCGCGGGCGTGGCCGGCGCGGCGCCTGCAGCGGATGGCGTTGCTCCGGCGGCGGGCGGCGTGGCGCCGGCCGCGGGCGGCGTCGTTGCCGCATCAGCCGTTGGCAGTGTGGTTCCAGCCGCCGGCGGCGTCGGATTGGCCGCGTCGGTCGTCGGCGCCGCAGCGGGAGGCGTCTGCGTGGCGGGCGCGGGCGCGGCACCGGTCGGCGCAGGCGCCGTTGCCGGGGCGGGCGGCGGCCGGGAGGTCAGCGCCGCGACGGATTC
>NZ_RZRX01000666.1:0-382 GCF_003997405.1 Mesorhizobium sp. M2A.F.Ca.ET.042.01.1.1 | reverse complement strand
ATCCTCAACCGCGCCGCCGACCTCTACGAGGCCAACGCCGCCGAGCTTTTCGCCCTCGCCACCCGCGAGGCCGGCAAGTCGCTGGCCGATGGTGTCGCCGAGGTGCGCGAGGCGGTCGACTTCCTGCGCTATTACGCGGCCGAGGCGGCCAATGCCGAGGCAGGCACCGAGGCGCGCGGCGCGATCGTCTGCATCTCGCCGTGGAATTTCCCGCTGGCGATCTTCACCGGCCAGATCGCGGCGGCGCTGGTCACCGGCAATTCGGTCATCGCCAAGCCCGCCGAGCAGACGCCGCTGATCGCCTTCCGCGCCGTCGAGATGCTGCGCGAGGCCGGCGTGCCGGAGGACGTCATCCAGCTTCTGCCGGGCGATGGCCCCACGG
>NZ_RZRX01000665.1:0-385 GCF_003997405.1 Mesorhizobium sp. M2A.F.Ca.ET.042.01.1.1 | reverse complement strand
CCACGCATCTGCTCGAGAACGGCACCGATATCCGCATCATCCAGGTGCTGCTTGGCCACAACAATCTTTCCTCGACGGCACGCTACACCAAGGTCTCGAACGGCCTCATCCGGCGCACGACGAGCCCGCTCGACAGGCTGAACATTGAAGTGGTGCCGCCGGGCTGACCGGTTCCGCCCATGTCGGCGAGACTGGAGGTGGCGGATATTTTCGGCCGCCACGGCGAGGCGTATCGGCAGGTTCATGACGGCCATCTCGGACGTGTCGAGCGGCGTGTGATGAGCGCGATCGAGCTCTGCCGGACGGCCGAGCTCGGCGGCCATGTCGAGGGCTGCCGATCCTGCGGGGCGATCCGCGTGGCCTACAATTCCTGTCGCAACCGGCA
>NZ_RZRX01000664.1:0-385 GCF_003997405.1 Mesorhizobium sp. M2A.F.Ca.ET.042.01.1.1 | reverse complement strand
GTGCGCAAACCGCCACGGTTCGTGTAGCTCGACACCGGGAATGCCATCCAGCGCGGCAGCCAGCCGTCGACTTTTTGCCTGCCGTTCTCGCCGCAAAGGAAGTCGCGAATGATCTTCTTTTGCGTCTTCACCTTCTCCGAAGAATTGCCATCGGCGACGAGACTGCCGCCGACATCGGCGAGGATTTCGGTGGCGACTTGCCTGTCGCGCAACAGCTCGAAGAAGGCATCGTCGGCCTGCCAATGGCCGCGCATGTCGAGGCCAAGATGATTGCCGAGCGCTTCGACAATCGCGCTGCCGGTGCAAAGCGTCTCGGCCATGACCAGCGCCAGAACGCGCAGGACATCGTCGTCTGGGAGTGCCAGCAGACGGGCGACGACTTTGC
>NZ_RZRX01000663.1:0-396 GCF_003997405.1 Mesorhizobium sp. M2A.F.Ca.ET.042.01.1.1 | reverse complement strand
GTCAATGAAATTGTTAGCGGAAAATTGTGGCTGTCGTAGCGCCTAAACCTAAACAACACCTGACTTTTCCTCGATTGAAATCGGGAAGTGAAAGCGACAGCCACCGAGCTGTTGGTGCGCCTTGACGAGCGGCTGTTCCGCTCTCCCATTCGTGAGGGCTGGATCGAGCGGCAGAATTTTGCTGATGCAACCGCTGCACTTTGGGTCGAGGGCGAGCTCGTCCACCTTGAGGACCTGGTGCTGCACGACGCGCACATGGATGTCCGCGCGCCGACCCATGAGCTCACCCGCGCGCATGCGGTTTTGCGCGCCAGACGGCAAATTATTTCCCGCACTGCGGACTGGGCACTCAGCCGCGAGGGGCTTCGCCAGCTCACCGGCCGCGGCGGGGTGGGG
>NZ_RZRX01000662.1:0-400 GCF_003997405.1 Mesorhizobium sp. M2A.F.Ca.ET.042.01.1.1 | reverse complement strand
CCAAACGGACGGCCGAAACCGTCTGTCAGGCGATCGGCGAGATCCTCAACCGCACGACACCCGCCGAGTGCTCAAACTACTTCGCCAATGCAGGATACGACCGGAAATGACTTCATCCCGCTCTAGAATCCATTCCGTTACCTCGACCGGAGAGCGCCACGGCAGAAAATCCTCGCTGGGCATGGCGCTGTCGATTCTGCACCGCCGAGACGCTCGCGAGTCCCGGCATGGATCCTAGGGTCTCCGCTCCGCTGCGCGTCGCTTCGCCCTAGGATGATGGGTGGACGGCCCCTTGCGGCATCGAATGTGCCAAACTGGGCTGTGATCAACCCCAGAGGAGGAGACCGTCCGTCATGCAAGCTATCAGATTTGGAATCGATTTGGCCAAGAATGTGTTTCA
>NZ_RZRX01000661.1:0-403 GCF_003997405.1 Mesorhizobium sp. M2A.F.Ca.ET.042.01.1.1 | reverse complement strand
GTTCTCATGGTCCGCCGGGCGGGTCTTGGCTTCGACCTCAGCCCTCACCACCGGCGGAAAATCCTCCACGCGCGGCATGCGCTGCGGAGCGGCGGCCACTGGCTGCGGCATCTCGCGCTGCGGCGCGGGCTGCTGCATGACCTGCGGCTGCATCACCGGCTGCGGCTGCGGTTGCGGCTGGGCTGGCGGGGCCTGGAAGATCTTGCTCTGCGGCCGGAAGTCGTCGACCGGCGCGGGGCGCGGCTGCGCCATGGCGGCTGCGTTTGCCTCGGCAAGCTGGATCGCCTCGGCGACCGGGTCGACCGCGCGCGGCTCGTAGGCCTGCGGCTGAACCGGAGCGGGCCGGATTTCGGCGACCGGAGCAGCCGCCGGCCGGGCGGCCGGCGGCTGCTCCGGTCGCCGA
>NZ_RZRX01000660.1:0-408 GCF_003997405.1 Mesorhizobium sp. M2A.F.Ca.ET.042.01.1.1 | reverse complement strand
GCCTTGGTCAGCACGGCGTCGGTGGCGATAACGGCGATGGTGGTGCTGCCGGCTTCCCCATGTCCGCCAACACGCCGGTCGCGGTATTTCAGCAGGATCTTCCTGGCGTCTTGCGGCAGTGGATCGGGATAGCCCAGGCCGCCGAACTCGTGGCCGATCTCGAAGGGCGCCGCCCAGAAATGGCGGCTGCGGCCGACGGTGACGGAGCCGGTCGGATTGACGGCGGCGAGCGCGCCGATGGTGACGCCGCTGTCGAGCACGGTCGAGGCGGAGCCCAGCCCGCCTTTCAACCCGTAGGTCAGCGCGCCCGTGCCGGCGCCCAATGTACCGATGGCGAAATCCATTGTTGCCGCCTGCACGGCGTCATAGCCGAGCTCGCGATAGGGCGGATAACGGCCCCATTTCTTG
>NZ_RZRX01000065.1:0-26041 GCF_003997405.1 Mesorhizobium sp. M2A.F.Ca.ET.042.01.1.1 | reverse complement strand
CTCCAGCGCCGCCATATAGACGAAGGGTTTGAAGGCGGAGCCCGGCTGGCGGCGCGCTTCCGAGGCGCGGTCGAACTGGCTGGTCGAGTAATCATAGCCGCCGACCATGGCGCGCACCGCGCCGGAATCGTCGATCGACACCAGCGCCCCTTGAGTGACGTTGAGCTTCTTGCCGCTCTCGTCGATCAGCCGGCGGATCGACTGTTCGGCAAGCTTCTGTAGGTTGAGGTCGACGGTGGTGTTGATGACGATGTCGCCGCGCACGTCGCCGATCAGGTCGGGAAGCTCGTCCATCACCGTATCGGCGACATAGTTTTCCGAGCCGGTCCAATAGGACGGCGCACGCGTCGCCGGCGCGCTCAGCGCCGTCTTGTATTCCTTGTCGCTGATCTTGCCTGTCTCGCGCATGGCGGCGAGCACGAGCTGCGCCCGCTCCTCGGCCGCCTTCGGGTCGCGCGCCGGCGAAAGCTTCGACGGCGCCTTGAGCAGGCCCGCCAGCAGTGCCGCCTCCGAAAGCGACACGTCGCGCGCGCTCTTGCCGAAATAGCGCCGCGAAGCGGCCTCGACGCCATAGGCGCCAGAGCCGAAATAGACCCGGTTGAGGTACATTTCGAGGATCTGGTCTTTCGTGTGCTTGTGCTCGAGCCAGAGCGCCAACAGCACTTCCTGGACCTTGCGCTCCAGCGTGCGGTCAGGCGTCAGGAACAGGTTCTTCGCCAGCTGCTGCGTCAGCGTCGAGCCGCCTTGCGAGAAATGGCGGCCGAGCAGGTTGGTGACCATGGCGCGCGACAGGCCGATCGGGTCGATGCCGAAATGCGAATAGAAGCGCCGGTCCTCGATGGCGACGACGGCCTCCGGGATATAGGGCGACATTTCATGCAGGCCGACGGCCTCGCCGCCCGACGCGCCACGATTGGCGATCAGCGCGCCATCGACCGAGACGATCTTGATGTTCGGCGCGCGATCCGGGACCGACCACGTCGTCGCAGCCGGCATCTTGGCGCCGTAGTAGACGACGACGCCGGCCGCTGCGATGCCGCCCCAGATGCACAGCACGAAGCACCAGTAGACCAGCCGGGTGGCGATGCCGAGCAGCCCGCGCCGGTTGCGGTCGCGGCCGCGGCCGCGTGATTTCGCCTTGGCGGATCTGCCCTTGGCAGCGGATTTGCGGGTGCGCGGCACGACGCGATCCTCCTCGCTCACCGAAAAGCCCTCGGAGGATTTCGCGCGCGGCGATCCCTCGAAGCTCGGTTCGATGCGACTGTCCCTGCGGTTCGCCATGCGCTCTTGCTGTCTGTCCCCGATGCCGATGGCGTTCGGTTGAAGACTAGATGCGGCGGTTTAAAGGCGGGTTAAAGCAGGGTTTATGCAGCCTTTTGAAAACCGTTGGGATTTTCTGAATTCGGCTTCTCACCGATCGCCGCGGGCAGCAGCCGACTCACCCGGCGCAGTCTGGCTCCTCACGGCGCCGGCGGCTGGCCACCGTGATCAGTTCTGCTGGATCGAAATACCCTTGTCGTCGATCTTGAGCTCGACGCCTTTCGGCCTGGTCTGCTCGCGATAGATATAGACGCCGAGCGCAATGACCACGACCACGAGAGCGCCGATGATGGCATAGAGCATGTTCTGCTTCACGGCGCGTCCCCGATGCCTGCTGGAAGATCAGGCCTGTTTCACCAGTTTGATCAGCACCAGCAGGACCACCGCGCCGATCGTGGCGTGGATAATCGCGGCAAGGATCCCGCCGCCCACGGCAAAGCCAAGCCTTGGGAATATCCAGCCGGCGATCAGGGCGCCGACGATGCCGACGACGATGTTGCCGACCAGTCCGAAGCCGAAACCCTTGACGATCAGGCCGGCAAGCCAGCCGGCGATCGCGCCGATGATGATGAAAACGAGCAGGCTTTCAATTCCCATTGCCAATCCCTCCGTGAGCGGAGGACCAACGAAGCCACGCACCCCGAATCGGCCATCCGATTGTGACGGATGGAACCTATTGGAAAGCGGCCGGCCTCGCCAGCGCCAGCTTCATTCGTCGTCGTCACCCGATGCCGGACGCCAGTTCATCGGATCGACCTTCTTTTGCGTGTCGCTGTCGGTGTAGACCCACCAGCCGCCATCGCGATACTGGCCGACGGATTCATTGACGACGCCGTCGCCGTCCTTCCACAGGATGGTGACTTTCGAGCCGTCCTTCGGGGCGCTTTCCATCGGTTTGCGCTCTGCCATCTCACTCCTCCACGAACCGGCCCGCTCCGTGAACCGGCCGAACCGGCAAGAACGCCCGCCGCCGCGCCGGGTTCCGTCAGCTATGCGCGAAAATGTCTTCCTCCGCCCAGCCCATCAGGTCGAGCTTGGCGCGCGTCGGCAGGAAACGGAAGCAGGCGTCGGCCTCCTTGGTGCGGTTTTCGCGCGCCAGGCGCGCCGCCAGCACCTCGCGCAGGCGGTGCAGATAGAGCACGTCGGAGGCGGCATAGTCGAGCTGTTCGGGCGAGAGCGTTTCCGCCGCCCAGTCCGAGGATTGTTGCGCCTTGGACAGGCCGATCCCGAGCAATTCGTTGCAGAGATCCTTCAGCCCGTGGCGGTCGGTGTAGGTGCGGACGAGCCGCGAGGCGATCTTGGTGCAGAACACCGGCTCCGCCATCACGCCGAACGCATTGTAGAGCACGGCGATATCGAAGCGGCCGTAATGGAACAGCTTGGTGATCGCGCGGTTGCGAAGCAGGCTGACGAGATTCGGCGCTTTCTTCTGGCCGGGCGCGATCTGGATGACGTCGGCGCTGCCGTCGCCGGGCGAGATCTGCACAACGCAGAGCCGGTCGCGATGCGGGTTCAAGCCCAGCGTTTCCGTGTCGATGGCCACCGCCCCGACATTGTAGCGGGTGAGGTCGGGCAGGTCGTTCTTGTGGAAACGGATATCGGTCATTCTCTTCTCCGGATCGCGGCCCGCGACACCGCACATCGCCTGGGATGCGTCAGCAGCAGCGGCGCGTTGCGCTGGTCATTCGTCCTCGCCGCGATCCGGAGAAAAATCAACAGAAAGTTGAATCTCACATCTTGCGCGATTTCCGCCTCACCGGGTCAGAGCATCGAGGATGCGCGCCCAGGACCGCTGTCCCTTGTGGAAGGAGGTCAGTTCGTACTTCTCGTTCGGCGAGTGGATGCGGTCGTCGTCGAGCCCGAAACCGACCAGCAGCGATTCCATGCCGAGATAGGTCTGGAAATCGCCGACCACGGGGATGGAGCCGCCACCGCCGGTGGTGATAGCCTGCTTGTCCCATTCGTCGGACAGCGCGTGCTTGGCCTTGGCCAGGAACGGCGAGTCGTAGGAAAGCTGGATTGCCGGCGAGCCGCCATGCGGATGGAATTCGACCGAGCAGTCGCCGGGAATGCGCTCGCGCACGAAAGCCTGGAAGGCGGCGCGGATCTTCTTCGGATCCTGCTTGTGGACCAGCCGGAACGACACTTTCGCCGAAGCTTCTGCCGCGATCACCGTCTTGAACCCCTTGCCGGTATAGCCGCCGATGATGCCGTTGAATTCCGCCGTCGGCCTTGCCCAGGTCATTTCGAGCACCGAGCGCCCCTTTTCGCCGGCCGGAATGGAAAGACCGACCGGTCCGAGGAAGGTCTCGGCCGTCTCGCCGAGGCCTTCCCAGGATTTCAGCACTTGGCTGGGCGTCTCCTCGACGCCGTCATAGAAGCCCGGGATGGTGACGCGGCCATCCTTGTCATGAACGTCGGCCAGCACCTTGGCCAGGATGCGGATCGGGTTGGCGGCCGGGCCGCCATAGAGGCCCGAATGCAGGTCGCGGCTGGCCGCCTTGACCGTGATCTCCTCGCCAACCATGCCGCGCAGCGACACGCAAATCGACGGCGTCTCGCGGTTCCACATGCTGGTGTCGCAGACCAGCGCGAAATCCGCCTTCAGCTCGGCGGCGTTGGCTTCCAGGAACGGCTTCAGCGACGGCGAGCCGGATTCCTCCTCGCCCTCGAACAGGATGGTGACGCGGCACGGCAGATTGCCGTGAACCTGCTTCCAGGCGCGGCATGCCTCGACGAAGGTCATCAACTGCCCCTTGTCATCGGCCGAGCCCCGGCCGGTGATCACCTTGCGTCCAGGCTCGATCTCCTTGATCGACGGCGCGAACGGGTCGGTGTCCCACAATTCGATCGGATCGACCGGCTGGACGTCGTAGTGGCCGTAGAACAGCACATGCGGCGCGCCTGCCGGCCCCTCGTGATGCGCCACCACCATCGGATGTCCGGGCGTGTCGCGCACACTCGCGTCGAAGCCGATCAGCTTGAGTTCGGCGACCAGCCATTCCGCCCCCTTGCGGCAGTCGGCGGCGAAGGCCGGATCGGTAGAGATCGACCTGATGCCGAGCAGGCCGAACAGCCGCTCCAGGCTCTGGTCGAGATTCTGATCGAGACGCTCAAGGACGGGGGAGATTCTGGACATGCTTTTTGCCTTTCGATTTTGGCCAGACCCTAAAGGGCCACGCCGAAAACGAAAAGCCGTGATTGTTGGACCAACCCGGTCAATCGCTGCCGTAACATAAAAGAAGACCGCCGTGGTGGAGGGGAAACCACGGCGGTCTTTACTCGAAACGATGCGGCAGCCCGGAGAGGGGGGATAGGCTGCCGCAGTTTGCCCGGGATAGGCGGGGGACGGGCCTTGCTCCGGACTTCGGCGAAAACTGCCGATGACGTGTATTTGGGTCTGTGAACGTGGCGATTCAAGGGCATGAAAATTACACTTTTGTAACATGCCCGTGAGCGCCCAATTTTCCGGCCGGACAGGATCTGTCAGGGGTGTTGCCCGAACCGGTCGGTTCCGCAGCCTTTGGCATGGACCCCGAAGGCTGGCCGCGCTATCCCTGCCGGCATGAAAAAAGGCGACCACCTCTTCCTCGTCGACGGCTCCGGCTACATTTTCCGCGCCTACCACGCGCTGCCGCCGCTCAACCGCAAATCCGACGGCCTGCCGACCAGCGCCGTGCTTGGCTTCTGCAACATGGTTTGGAAGCTGATGCAGGACGCCCGCAACACCAATGTAGGCATCGTGCCGACGCATTTCGCCGTCATCTTCGACTATTCCTCGAAGACGTTCCGCAGCGATCTCTACCCGGAATACAAGGCGAACCGCTCCGCGCCGCCTGAGGACCTGATCCCGCAATTCGGCCTGATCCGCCAGGCGACCGTGGCCTTCAACCTGCCCTGCATCGAGATGGAAGGGTTCGAGGCCGACGACATCATCGCAACCTATTGCCGGCTGGCCTGCGAGGTAGGCGCCGACACCACCATCATCTCCTCCGACAAGGACCTGATGCAGCTGGTCGGCCCGACGGTCGGCATGTACGACCCGATGAAGGACCGCCAGATCGGCATTCCCGAAGTGATCGAGAAATGGGGCGTGCCGCCGGAAAAGATGATCGACCTGCAGGCGCTCACCGGCGACTCGGTCGACAACGTTCCCGGCGTGCCCGGTATCGGCCCGAAGACCGCTGCGCAGCTGCTGGAGCAGTTCGGCGACCTTGACGGGCTGCTGGCGCGTGCCTCCGAGATCAAGCAGGACAAGCGGCGCGAGACCATCATAGCCAATGCCGACAAGGCCCGCATCTCGCGTCAGCTGGTGACGCTGAAGAACGATGTGCCGCTGAAGGAGGGGTTGGACGACCTGGTGCTGCATGCGCCGGATGGCCCGAAGCTGATCGGCTTCCTGAAGACCATGGAATTCACCACGCTGACGCGACGCGTCGCCGAGGCGACCGCGACCGAGATCAGCGACGTCCAGGCTTCCGCCGTCATCGTCGAGCGCGCCGATGCCGCGCACGGCCCCGATGTCGGCGCCGGCGCGCCGCCAAGGCAGGCAGTGCCTCAATCAAACGGCGACGCGAAACCCGCCTCGCCAGCCACGAGGGGCGAGGACGCGCCGCCGCAGGGCGACACCCCATCGCTCCTCTCCGCGCTGCGGCTGGAACAGGCGGCGGCGCGCAAGATCGATCCTTCAGCCTATGGCGCGATCCGCGACACGGCCGCGCTGAAGGCCTGGATCGCCGAAGCCCGTGACGCCGGCATCCTCGCCTTCGACGCCGAGACCAGCTCGTCCGACCCGATGCAGGCCGATCTCATCGGCCTGTCCATGGCGATCGCGTCCGGTCGCGCCGTCTATGTGCCGCTTGCCCACAAGAACGGCAATGGCGACCTGCTTGGCGGCGGCATGCTGGAGAACCAGATCCCGGTCCGCGAGGCGCTGGCGCTGCTCAAGCCGCTGCTCGAGGACCGGTCGGTCCTCAAAATCGTGCAGGACATGAAATACGACATCGTCGTGATGAGCCGGCACGGCATCGAGGTCGGACCGTTCGACGACACGATGCTCATCTCCTACGTGCTTGATGCAGGTACGTCCGGCGGCCACGACCTCGCCTCGCTGTCGGAGAAGTGGCTGGGCCACGCGCCGGCGTCGAAGAAGGAACTGGCCGGCTCGGGCAAGAGCGCCATCGGCTTCGATCAGGTCGATATCGAGCGTGCGACAGCCTATGCCGGCGAACAGGCCGATCTGGCGCTGCGGCTGTGGCAATTGCTGAAGCCCCGGCTCGCCGCCAAGGGCCTCGTTTCCGTCTACGAGCGGCTGGAACGGCCGCTGGTGCCGGTGCTTGCCCGCATGGAGCAGCGCGGCATATCGGTCGACCGGCAGATCCTGTCTAGGCTTTCGGGCGAGCTGGCGCAGGGCGCTGCCCGCGTCGAGGAAGAGATCTACGGCATCGTCGGCGAGCGCATCAACATCGGCTCGCCCAAACAGCTCGGCGACATATTGTTCGGCAAGATGGGCCTGCCGGGCGGCTCGAAGACCAAGACGGGGCAATGGTCGACCTCGGCGCAGCTGCTGGAAGACCTCGCCGCCGAAGGCCATGAGCTGCCGCGCAAGATCGTCGACTGGCGTCAGCTCACCAAGCTGAAGTCGACCTATACCGACGCGCTGCCCGGCTTCATCAACCCCGGCACCAACCGCGTGCATACCTCATATGCGCTCGCCGCGACGACCACGGGCCGCTTGTCATCCTCCGATCCCAACCTCCAGAATATTCCGGTGCGCACCGCCGAGGGCCGCAAGATCAGGACCGCCTTCATCGCAGAGAAGGGCCACAAGCTGGTCTCGGCCGACTATAGCCAGATCGAGCTGCGCGTGCTTGCCCATGTCGCCGAGATCCCGCAGCTCAAGCAGGCCTTCGCCGACGGCGCCGACATCCACGCCATCACCGCGTCGGAAATGTTCAACGTGCCGGTCGAGGGCATGCCTTCGGAGGTGCGCCGGCGCGCCAAGGCGATCAATTTCGGCATCATCTACGGCATCTCGGCCTTTGGCCTCGCCAACCAACTGTCGATCCCGCGCGACGAGGCCGGCGCCTATATCAAGCGCTATTTCGAGCGCTTCCCCGGCATCCGCGACTATATCGAGGAAACCAAGGCCTACGCGCGCGAGCATGGCTTCGTGGAAACCATCTTCGGCCGGCGCATCCATTATCCGGAGATACGATCGTCCAACCCGTCGGTCCGCGCCTTCAACGAGCGCGCCTCGATCAACGCCAGGCTGCAGGGCACCGCGGCAGACATCATCCGCCGCGCTATGGTGCATATGGAGGAAGCGCTGGAGAAGGCGAAGCTCTCTGCCCGCATGCTGCTGCAGGTGCATGACGAACTGATCTTCGAAACGGTGGAAGCGGAAGTCGAAGCGACTATTCCCGTCGTGCGCCGGGTCATGGAAAACGCGCCGATGCCGGCGGTCTCAATGTCGGTGCCGTTGCATGTCGACGCCCGGGCGGCGGATAACTGGGACGAGGCGCATTAGGCGGCATGCCGAGAAGCGCCGCGATCCGTCGCCGGCATTAACAGGCTAAGTCGTATAGAGCTAAGCCGCCTCAGCCCGGCACTTCGCGCAAACCCCGCGAAACTCGATCACCGCCTTCTTGGCCGCGAAGCCCGTCGAGCGCACCCATTCGTCCAGGCGATGATCGACGTCGTGGTCGGACATTTCGGTCACCTGGCCGCAATTGTCGCAGATGGCGAAGGCGGTCATCGAATGGCTGTGGTCGTGCGGCTCGGCGCAGGCGACGAAGGAATTGAGGCTTTCCAGCCGGTGCACGAAGCCGGACTTCACCAGCGTGTCGAGCGCCCGGTAAACCTGCAGCGGCGCCCGGAAACCGCGCTCCCGCAACTGGTCGAGCAGCGTATAGGCGCTGAGCGGCCCGCTGGATGCCTCGAGCTTCTCGAGCACGCAGAGCTGGTTCTTGGTCAGCGCATCTCTTGCCGTCATCTTGTTCGCCCAATCGACGCTTGCACGCGCGACCGCATGCCAAGGACTTCAATTTCCCCTGAGATAGCGACCAACGAGCGATTTTGCCACTGTTTCCGCAGGCCCCTGCTGCTGGGCGCCGACGATCCGCCGGCTAACCGCTACTTGCGCGGCGGCCCTTTGCGTTCGGCCGAAGCCGCCCACAGGTTGATGTCGGACTCGCGCGCGTAAATATCGATCTCGGCAAGCTCGGCATCGGAGAACTCGAGCGCCTTGAGCGCGCCGACGCAATCCTCGACCTGTTCCGGCCGGCTGGCGCCGATCAGCGCCGTGGTCACGCGGCCCTTGCGCAGCACCCAGGCCAACGCCATCTGCGCCAGCGTCTGGCCGCGTCGAGCGGCAATGGCATTGAGCGCCTTGATGTTGGCGATCGACTTGTCGTTGATGAAGGCCGGCCTGAGCGACTTGCCCTGGGATGCGCGGCTGCCTTCGGGAATGCCGCCGAGATATTTGTCGGTCAGCATGCCTTGCGCCAGCGGCGAGAAGACGATCGAGCCGATGCCCAGCCCCTCCAGCGTGTCGAGCAGCCCGTCCTCCTCGACCCAACGGTTGAGCATCGAATAGCTCGGCTGGTGGATGAGGCAAGGCGTGCCGAGCTGCCGCAAAATGTCGGCCGCCTCGCGCGTGCGCTGCGAATTGTAGGAGGAGATGCCGGCATAGAGCGCCTTGCCGGAGCGCACCGCGTGGTCGAGCGCGCCCATCGTTTCTTCCAGCGGCGTTTCCGGGTCGAAGCGGTGCGAGTAGAAGATGTCGACATAGTCGAGCCCCATCCGCTTGAGGCTCTGGTCGAGGCTCGCCAGCACATATTTGCGGCTGCCCCATTCGCCATAGGGACCCGCCCACATCTCGTAGCCCGCCTTGGTCGAGATGATCATCTCGTCGCGATAGGCGGCGAAATCGATGCGCAGGATCTCGCCGAACGCGGTCTCCGCCGAGCCGGGCGGCGGACCGTAATTGTTGGCGAGATCGAAATGCGTGATGCCGAGGTCGAAGGCCTTGCGCACGATCGCCTGCTTGGTCCTGTGCGGCGTATCGTTGCCGAAATTGTGCCACAGCCCGAGCGAGATCGCCGGCAGCTTGAGGCCGGAGCGGCCGCAGCGGTTATAGATCATCTTTTCGTAGCGGTTCTCGGCGGCGACATAGGGCATGGGAAACCTCAGGATGGGGCAACGCGGCAACCGCCGCTAGAGCATGAAGCCGAAAAGTGTGGAGCGGTTTTCGGGCGACTTCATGCTCGGCTCAGGGGTCAATTGAATCGATGCTTGCCCCTACCCTTACACTCTCCCCGCCGAAACGGGGAGAGGGGTTGCCAGCTAGTTTTTCTTGGCCAGCAGCGCCTTCGCGTCCTTGACGCCGAGCGCGGCCGGCCGCTCGCAGGTCGTCTGCATGGCGACGTATTTGCCGCTTTCGCCGGAACGCAGGATTCCGGTCATCACGTCGACGGCGTGCAGCGCCAGCTCCATCGAGCAGCGATGCGGCCGCCCTTCGGAGATCGCGATCGCCATGTCGGCCAGGCCGGCGGTGCGGTAATTGGCCATCATGCCCTGGCCGTGCATCTCGTTCGGCACGCCGAAGGGGTGGTTCCACTTCGGCAGCTTCTTCACCGGCTTGGCCGCGTCGGTGAAGCGCACCTCGCCGCCGAAGAAATTCGGATCCGGCACGAAGACGGTGCCCAATTCGCCATAGAGCTCCATCGGCGCGTGGCCATGGCTCCAGACGTCCCAGGAGGTGTTGAGCGTTATCACCGCGCCGTTGGCGAATTCGAGCAGCGCATGGATCGTGGTCGGCGTGTTGACCGGGATTTTCTCGCCCGCGCGCGGTTTGGAGCTGATCGTCCGCACCTTCGCGGGGGTCGTCGCGAAGGCCGCCACCTGTTTCACCGGCCCGATCAGCTGGATCAGGTTGGTGACATAGTACGGTCCGATGTCGAGCACCGGACCTGCGCCCGGCTGGAAAAAGAAGTCCGGATTGGGATGCCAGTGCTCCATGCCGTGGCCCATCACATGGCAGGTGCCGCTGGTGATCTTGCCGAGCTTGCCGCTGTCGATCAGCTCGCGCGCCAGCTGGTGCGCGCCGCCAAGGAACGTGTCCGGCGCCGAACCGATGCGCAGGCCCTTCTTCTCGGCCCGTTTCTTGAGGTCGAGTCCTTCCTCGATCGACAGAACGAAAGGTTTTTCCGAATAGACATGCTTGCCGGCGTCGAGCGCCTGCTTCGACACTTCGTAATGCACCGCCGGAATGGTGAGATTGACGATGATGTCGATCTCGTCGTCCTTGAGAAGGTCGTCGACCGTCTCGGCGCGCAGCTTGAACTCCTTTGCCCGCGCCTTCGCCGCATCCATGTTGATATCCGCGCAGGCGCGCATCTTGATGCCGCGGAACAGCGGCGCCAGCGAGAAATATGCCTTCGATATGTTGCCGCAGCCGATGACGCCGACGCCAAGCTTGTCTGCCATTTCAATTACTCCTGCCAGCTTTTGGCTGCCGCGATCGAGCGACGGGCATAGCGCTCGATGTCGTTAGGGTTGTCTTGTTCCATGATGAAATACTGCGCCGCGCTCTTGGCGCGCAATGTCTTGAAAAGGCTTGCCCAGTCGATCGTGCCGTGGCCGACATCGGACCAGCCGTCCTCGTCCAGCCCCTCGCCGGGCTTGGCGATATCCTTGACGTGGACCGCGACTATGCGCTTGCCGTGTTTTTCGATCCAGGGCAGCGGATCGGCGCCGCCGCGCACCACCCAGGCGACGTCCATTTCCCAGCCGATGTCGGGTGCCGCGGACAGGATGTGGTCCTGCGGCAGTGAGCCGTCGGCAAGGGCCTTGAACTCGAAATCGTGGTTGTGCCAGGCAAAGCCGTAGCCGGCCTTTTTCGCCGTCTCGCCCACCTTGGCCAGGCGCTCGCCGAAACCGCGCCAGCCGGCGCTGTCGGATGGGCGCTGATCGGGCATCAGATAGGGGCAGACCAGCAGCGTGATGCCGAGCGCGTCGGCGATCTTGCGCACGCCGTCGAAGTCGTTTTCCAGCGCGTCGATCGAGAAATGCCCGGTCGGCATTGCAAGACCGTTCTTGTCGAGCTCGGCGCGGAACGCTTTCGGGTCGTCATAGACGCCGCCGAAACCCTCCACTTGCTTGTAGCCGAGCTCGCCGAGCATTCTCACCACGCCGTCCCATGGCTGGAAATTGCGGGCGCTGTAGAGTTGGAATGACCAGTTCATCTGTCCTGTCCGTTCGGTTGGTCCTGGGAGATTAAATTCGGTTGCCTGTTTGAGCGTCGAAGAGCGAGGCGCGCATCGGATCGAAGCCGACGCTGACCGGATCCCCGTTCTTCGGCGTGCGTTCGGAGGTGACGCGCACGGTGAAGTTCTGCCCGCCGAGTTTCAGCCACACCAGCGTATCGGAACCCATGGGCTCCACGACCTCGACATTAGCCGTCGCGGCGAAGGGCCAGCCCGTACCGCTGTTGAAGGCGACATGCTCGGGCCGGATGCCGAACACCGCGGGGCCTGGCGCCGGCTCCTTCTCGAAGGCATAGGTCGCAAGCGGGATGCGTACATCCTCCACGGCAAAGTGCCAGTCGCCGTCCTTCTCCAGCCTGCCGTCGATGAAATTCATCGCCGGCGAACCGAGGAAGCCGGCGACGAAGCGGTTGACGGGGCGGTTGTAGATCGTCTGCGGCGCATCGAGCTGCTGGATCACGCCGCCCTTCATCACCGCGATGCGATCGGCCAGCGTCATCGCCTCGATCTGGTCGTGGGTGACGTAGATCATCGTGTTCTGCAGGCGGCGGTGCAGCAGCTTGATCTCGACGCGCAGTTCCGAACGCAGCTTGGCGTCGAGATTGGAGAGCGGCTCGTCGAACAGGAAGACGTCAACGTCGCGGACCAGCGCCCGCCCGATCGCCACGCGCTGGCGCTGGCCCCCCGAAAGCGCCGAGGGCTTTCTCTGCAAAAGCGGCTCGATCTGCAGGATCTCGGCGGCGCGAGCGATGCGTTTGGCGATCTCGTCCTTCGGCACGCCGGCGACACGCAGGCCGAAGGAAAGGTTCCTCTCCACCGTCATCTGCGGATAGAGCGCGTAGGACTGGAACACCATGCCGATGCCGCGATCCTTCGGTTCTTCCCAGGTGACGTTCTTGCCCTTGATGAAGATGCGGCCGTCCGAAATGTCGAGCAGGCCGGCGATGCAGTTGAGCAAGGTCGACTTGCCGCAGCCGGACGGTCCGAGCAGCACGATGAACTCGCCCTCGGCGACATCCAGGTTGAGCGTCTGCAGCACCGAGACGGCGCCAAAATTGAGCGACAGGTCCTGGATCGAAACGCTGGGATTGGCGATGTCCATCATCATCCTTTCACCGCGCCGGCGGCGATGCCGCGCACGAAGAGCTTGCCGGAAACGAAGTAGACGATCAGCGGAACCAGCCCGGTCAGGATGGTTGCGGCCATGTTGACGTTGTATTCCTTCACGCCTTGCACCGAATTGACGATGTTGTTGAGCTGCACCGTCATCGGATAGGTGTCGGGGCGCGTGTAGACGACGCCGAACAGGAAGTCGTTCCAGATGCCGGTCACCTGCAGGATGATGGCGACGACGAAGATCGGCAGCGACATCGGCAGCATGATGCGCAGGTAGATGCCCCAGAAGCCGGCGCCGTCGACGCGCGCGGCGCGGAACAGCTCCTCCGGCATAGAGGTGAAATAGTTGCGGAACAAGAGCGTCAGGATCGGCATGCCGAAGATCGAATGCACGATCACCAGCCCGGTCAGCGAGCCGTAGATACCGATCTCGCGCAGGATGATGACGATCGGGTAGATCATCACCTGGTAGGGGATGAAGGCGCCGACGATCAGGATGATGAAGAAGGTGTCGGCGCC
Source organism: Mesorhizobium sp. M2A.F.Ca.ET.042.01.1.1 (assembly GCF_003997405.1). Classification (NCBI taxonomy): domain Bacteria; kingdom Pseudomonadati; phylum Pseudomonadota; class Alphaproteobacteria; order Hyphomicrobiales; family Phyllobacteriaceae; genus Mesorhizobium; species Mesorhizobium sp. M2A.F.Ca.ET.042.01.1.1. The sequence goes on along the minus strand of NZ_RZRX01000065.1, from coordinate 12,818 downwards.
CTTGAAGCGCCAGTTGGCCAGGGCATAGCCGTTCACCGAGGCGATCGCGATCGAGAGCAGCACCGACGGCACGGTGATGCGCACCGAATTCCAGAAGCCGCGCGACAGCCCGTCGCAATTGAGCCCGGTGCAGGCGGTGGCCCAGGCCTTCACCCAGGGCTCGAAGGTGATCTCCATCGGGGGCGAGAAGATGTTGCCGAGGCGGATCTCCGGCATGCCCTTCAGCGAGGTGACGATCATCACGTAAAGCGGCAAAAGATAATAGAGCGCGACGACGATCAGCGTGCCGTAGAGGAAGATGTTGCGGCGCGACAGCACATGCCGCGGCTTCGGCCCGCTGGGGCCGGCGGCACCGCGCCTGAGCGCTTCGGCGCCGGGGGACAGGGAGGCGACGTCAGCCACGCTTCTTGCCTCCGAACTCGAGATAGGCCCAGGGCACGATGACGATCACCACCGAAAGCAGCATCATGGTCGAGGCGGCGAAACCTTGGCCGAGATTCTGGGCGAAGAACATGTAGTCATAGACGTATTTTGCCGGCACTTCCGAGGCGATGCCGGGGCCGCCGCTGGTCTGCGCCACGACGAGGTCATAGACCTTGACGATGCCTGCGGCGATGATCACCAGCGTGGTGATGAAGACCGGCCGCATCATCGGAATGATGATGAAGAGATAGGTCTTCCAGGCCGGGATGCCATCCACTCTCGCCGCCTTCCAGATATCCTCGTCGATGCCGCGCAGACCGGCGAGCATCAGGCACATGATCAGCCCCGTGCCCTGCCAGAGCGCCGCGATCGAAATGCCGTAGATGACGATGCTGGAATTGTAGAGCGGGTCGAAGCTGAAGCTCGTCCAGCCGAGGTCGCGCACGACGCGCTGCACGCCGAAATCCGGATTGAGCAGCCACTGCCAGACCAGCCCGGTGACGATGAAGGACAGCGCGAAGGGATAGAGGAAGATGGTGCGGAACGTGTCCTCGAAGCGGATCTTCTGGTCGAGAAGCGCCGCCAGCAGGAAGCCGATGACCAGCGAGAACACCAGCGAGATCGCGCCATAGATCAAGAGGTTCTCGATCGATACCAGCCAGCGCGATGTCGACCAGAGCCGGTCATATTGGTCGAGCCCGACGAAGTTGAGCCGCGGCAGGAGCTTCGAATTGGTGAAGGAATAGAGCACCGTCCAGGCCGTGCCGCCGACGAACACCACCAGAGCCGTCAGGATCATCGGGATCGACGCGATCTTGGCGTTCAGATTGCGGAAAAGCTGGTTGGGGCGTTCGCTGTTGCTCATCTCGGCAGCCGGGCAATGAGACGTCAGGCTCCCGGCCCCGGATAGGCTGGGGTCGGGAGTTGGCGGGGGCGCCGTCGATCAGTCGGCCGACGCGATGATGTCGGCGAAGCGCTTCTGCGCCTCTTCGAGCGTCATGTCGGGCTTGGCGAAGAATTCGGAGAACAGGTCCTCCTTCTGCTTTTGGCTGTCCTGCGAGAGCAGCTGGTCTGTCCAAGGAATGACCGCGCCCTTGGCGAGGATGGCGAGACCCTTCTTCATGCAGTCGTTAGCCGTGTTGAGGTCGACGTCGCCGCGCACCGGCAGCGAGCCCTTCTTGAGGTTGAAGGCGACCTGGGTCTTGGGATCGAGCAGCGTTTCGGCCAGCACTTCCTGCGCCTTGGACTTGTCGGCGTCCTTGAGCAGCGGGAAGTAGAAGGCGTCGCCGCCGGTGGCGATCACCTCGTTCAGGCCGAGGCCGGGCAGGCAGGTATAGTCCTTGCCGGCGGTCTTGCCGGCGACCTGGAACTCGCCCTGCGCCCAGTCGCCCATGATCTGGCCGCCGGCCTTGCCGGTGATGACCAGATTGGTAGCCTGGTTCCAGTCCTGCACATTGGTGTTCTTGGCCATCTTGCGGGCGTCGTCCGCCGCCTTGAACACCTTGGCGATCTCTGGACCGGCGGCGAATTTCGCGTCCTTGTCCTTGTACACTTTCAGGAAGGCATCGGTGCCGCCAACCGCGGCCAGCAGCACGTCGAAGGCGCCCGATGCCTGCCAGGGCTGACCGCCGACCGCGAGCGGGATAATACCGGCTTTCTCGAGCGCCGGAGCGGCGGCCACGAATTCATTCCAGTCCTTCGGCGTCGGCACGCCGGCCTTCTGGAAGGCCTCGTTCGACAGCCACAGCCATTGCCAGGAATGGATGTTGACCGGCACGCAATAGATCTTGCCCTCGATGGTGCACGAGTCGAGCAGGCTCTTCGGCCGCACGATCTCGGTCCATTTGTCCTTGGTGGCGATGTCGGTGAGGTCGCGCATCAGCCCGGCCTGCACCAGTTCCTCCGCCTGGCGGCCGTGGTTGAACTGCGTAGCGCCCATCGGGTCGCCGCCGGTGATGCGGCTGATCATGATCGGCCGTGCCGTGCCGCCGGAGCCGGCGATGGCGCCGTCGACCCAGTGATTGCCCGTGGCGTCGAATGCCTTGGCAAGCTCGGCCACCGCCGCCGCTTCGCCGCCCGAAGTCCACCAATGGGTGACTTCGAGGTCGGTCGCGGCCGCCGGGCCGGCAAAGTTGAGCGCAACCGTCGCGGCAAAGGCGGCAGTCAGGAATTTGTATCGCATTTCGGCTTCCTCCCAGAATCTGAAACGTTACAGATTTTCGATACGGCAAATGGCCGGCATAGGCAACCCCCTGTCTCAGGGCAACCTCACATTTTTTCGAAGCACGAACAAAATCCTTCCCTCAAGGCGCCAATGCCGGCGCCAAAGCGACCGATCGTGGCTGAAATCGGCCCCAGATCGATATTTCTTTTTGATTCCAGGGACTTTTGCGCTCATCTCCGCACGCGGATCGGAAAGTCGCAACCCGGCCAATCACGAAGATTGGCAATCTGTAACGTTTCAGTATACTGGCGCTTGCCGCGGGCAGAAGTCGCGCAATCGTCAACGCCGCACGATTGCCGGTCGGCCCTGCGGCTGCTATGCGCCTGGCGGGCGGGACGAATGGATAGACGGGTAACGAAGAAGGGCAACGACGACGCGTCGGGTAAGGAGCGGCCGACGCTGAAGACGCTCGCCTTCATGACCGGGCTTGGCGTCACGACGGTGTCGCGCGCGCTCAAGGATGCACCCGAGATCGGCGCCGAGACCAGGCGCCGCGTCCAGCTCGTCGCCAAGCAGATCGGCTATCGCCCGAATCGCGCCGGTGTGCGCTTGAGGACCGGCAAGACCAACGTCATCTCACTTGTGCTCAACACCGAGCACGAGCTGATGAGTTTCGTCTCGGACATCATCTACGGCGTCACCGAGGTGATCGCCGACACGCCCTATCACCTGATCGTCACACCCTATTCGCGCTCGCAGGATCCGCTCGATCCGGTGCGCTATCTGGTCGAGACGGGCTCGGCCGATGGCGTCATCATCTCGCGCACCCAGCCCAACGACCCGCGGGCGCGCTACATGCTGGAGCATGGCGTTCCCTTCGCCACGCATGGCCGCACCGACATGGGGCTGGTGCATCCCTATCACGACTTCGACAACTACGCCTTTGCCGGCGAAGCCGTCCGCGCGCTCGCCGCCAAAGGCCGCAACCGGCTTGCCCTCGTGACGCCCCCGGTTGGCCTCACCTATTTCCGCTATACGGTGAACGGCTTTGCCGATGCCCTGAGCGAGGTCGGCGCCTCTGAGGTGCCGTTCAATACCGTCTCCATCGACCATACAATCGAGCAGATCAGGATGCGCACCGCCCAGCTCATGCGCCGGGACGACCGTCCGGACGGCATCATCAGCAGCGCCGCCGCAGCAACGCTCGCCGTCGTCGCCGGCATCGAGGATGCCGGCCTGAAGCTCGGCCGCGATGTCGACGTGGTGTCGAAACAGTCATCGGAGGTGCTGCACCTGTTCCGCCGGGAGCTGCTCGTCGTCAACGAGGATTTCCGGCTGGCCGGCTACGAGCTCGCCCGAGCCGTGCTTGGCTGGATCGGCGGCGCCGACCCAGGCACGCTGCAGTCGCTCAGCACGCCGAGCGAGGTTCTGCCCTATCGCGGCTAATGCCCGGCGCCACTCCCCCACGGGCCATGGAAGGCGCCCTCTTCCCCGATGCGCTCGAAACCATGCGCGCCGAAGAAGTCGCGCTGTGCCTGGATGAGGTTCGACGTGCCGCGTCCCTGGCGGTAGCTGTCGAAATAGGCCAGCGCCGAGGACAGCGCCGGCACCGGAGAGCCGGCCTCGGACGCCCTTGCCACGATACGCCGAAGCGACGGATGCGCCTCCTTCATCATGGCGATGAAGGCCGGCGCCATCAGAAGATTGGTGGACGCGCTGCCCGAGCCGAAGGCCTCGGCCATCGTGTCCAGCATCTGCGAGCGGATGATGCAGCCGGCGCGCCAGATCTTGGCGATGGTCGGCATCGGCAGGTTCCAGTTGAACTCCTTGGATGCGCCGCTCATCACCGCGAACCCTTGCGCGTAAGCCGCGATCTTGCCGGCGAACAATGCCAGCTCCAGATCCTTGAGCAGTGCGGCCTTGTCGCCAGCGATCTTCTCGACGCCGATATTGCCATAGGCCTTTTCAGCCGCCTGCCGCTCGTCCTTGATCGAGGACAGCACGCGCGCCGCGACCGCCGCCTCGATGGCGGTAGCCGGAATGCCCAGCTGCTGCGCCTCGATCACCGACCATTTGCCGGTGCCCTTCTGCCCGGCGCGGTCGAGGATGATATCGACCACCGGCTTGCCGGTCTTGGGATCGTCGGCGGCCAGCACCTTGGCGGTGATCTCGATCAGGTAGGAGTTGAGGCGGCCCTTGTTCCATTCCTCGAAGACCTTGCCGATCTCCTTGGGCGCCATGCCGAGCCCGTCGCGCAATATGCCGTAGATCTCGGCGATCATCTGCATGTCGGCATATTCGATGCCGTTGTGGATGGTTTTTACGAAATGGCCGGCGCCGTCATGGCCGAGCCAGGCCGCGCAAGGCTCGTCCTTGAATTTTGCCGAGATCGCCGTCAGCACCCTCTCGACGCGCTTCCAGGAGTCTTCGGTGCCGCCGACCATGATCGAGGGCCCGTGGCGCGCGCCTTCCTCGCCACCGGACACGCCCATGCCGATGAAGGTCAGGCCCGAGCCGGACAGCTCCGAGAAGCGGCGCATCGTGTCGCGGAAATTGGCGTTGCCGGCATCGATGACGATGTCGTTGTCGGAGAGCACGCCGCGCAGTGCCGCGATCTGCTCGTCGACCGGCTTGCCCGCCAGCACCATGATGATGATCGGCCGCGGGGGCCGGATCGCCGCGGCGAGTTCCTCCAGACTGTAGCAGGGAACGACCATGTCCTTCAGCGGACCGGCGCTCTCGACAAAGGCGTCGGTGCGCGACGGCGTGCGGTTGAAGACGGCGATGCGGTGCCCGTGCTCGGCGATGTTGAGCGCCAGGTTGGAGCCCATAGTGCCAAGGCCGATCAGGCCGATTTCGGCTTTTTCCATCGTTTCTTCCCTGCTTTCGAATGCTTGTTGTGGCCGCGTTCGGGGGCGATGCCCACTGTTTCGCAAGATGAATGACGGGCCTTGGCGGCGCCGTCAACCGCCTCGCCGTATTCTATATGGACTGGATCTCAATCGGATCGGATGTCGATCGGCGCCTCGATTTTTACCGCCTCGAAATCCGAAACGAGGATATCGAGCCGGGCGTTCCATCGGCCGGGCAGCGGAATCACGAGATTGTCGACGCGCCAGGTGCCGTCGCCGGGTTTCCTTGCCGGCCGCTTGATCGGCTCGATGCCGGAATCCGGCTTCGACAGCACCAGCGTCACCTGCTTGGCGTCGAGCGGTCCGAAATCGCCGGTCATGATCACCATCGAAGCAGCAACCTCGCCGGTATGTCCAGGCGTGATGCTGAGATCGGCCATTGCTTCCAGGCTATGGATATGGATCGACACCGGCTGCGCCGCGGCGATCGCCAACGCGCGCGGCGGCGGGGTGAAGCGCCAGCCGGCGGCGACACCGAAAATGGCGAGCACGATCAGCATCTCGATGCCGATCGAGCGCACCAGCCGTCGTTGCACCTCGGTGTCACCGGCCTCGGCGGGCGCCGTCAGCGTCCACCGATTGACCGCCGCAAGCGTGAACACGAAAAGCAGCAGCGCCAGTTTCAACAGCAGCAGCCGGCCATAGGACGTGTTGATCAGCGCTGCCGGTTCCTGCACCTGGATGATCGCGAGCACAATGCCGCTTGCGGCTAGCATAATGACGACCGGCGGGATCGCGCGGGAGAAGCGGCGCAGGAAGACTTTTGCTTCCGCCGGCTCCCGCCGCAATGCCAAGCCTAGCGGTGCCAGCGCCGCCGACACAAAGCAATGCCGCGCTCGCCGACAGCTTGCGAAGACCTGGCGGCCCGGCAAGCGAAAGCAGCGCCAGGCCAAGCGCGATCAGGCCGACCAGCACGGTCCACACGAAGCTGGTCTCCAGTGCGGTCTTCCACACGACCGGCGTCGCAAAGCGCGCCAGGGGCGCGCCAAGTCCATCGAGCCCCTGCAGGCCGAGCGACACCGGCGCTGCGACGAGCCCCAGAAGCAGCGCCGCCGCGACAAAGCGCCGGCCGCGGCGCCCGTCCCCGGCCAGCACGGCGAGCGCGAACGCGCCGCCGACGCCGAGGAAGAGGCCGGCATAGAGAAACAGCCTGGCGGCCCAGATCGCCGCGCGCAGCGTCCAATCCACGGCTTCGCCCGGGATCGGCGCCGCACTTGGCGCGCCGATGGAAAACAGCGCCGAACCGCCGACCGGATGGCCATCGACCGACACCACCCGCCAACTCAACACGTGCGTACCGGATTTGAGCGTTTCGGGATTGTCGATCTCGACCGTCTGGTCGTTGAGACGGAAGGATGTCAAAGCAAGCTGCGAGCCATCGGGCCGGACAAGCGTGAGCACCAGCGGCGAGACGGGCTCGCTGAAGGTCAGCGAAAACTGCGCCGGGCTTTGCTCCAGCACGGCGCCGTCGGCCGGATCGGTCGCGACCAGCGCCGCATGCGCGAAGGCGCGGCCGGGCATGGCCAATACCGCAACCGCCATGAGCACTGCGACCAGCCAGGCAATCGGGCCGGTATGCAGGCGCATCGTCGGGGAAGATTGTGCTGCGTTCATGCCGTCTTACAGGAATGGTGGCGCGCCCGGATGGAGCGCGCCAAGAAAAGATCATTTCTTCGGCAGCAATTTGATGCCGGGCGCTGGACTTTCCAAGGCGTCCTCATCCTGGCCTGCCGCCGGGATCTCGATCCAGCGATCGGTGGCGTCGCCGCATTCCTGCTCCACCGGGAAATAGAGTATCTGGCCGGCCGGCAGGTCGGCCGCCAGCGAGGCGCGGAAGACGAATTCGTCATAGAATTCGTCCGGCAAATTGCCGCCGCTCCAGTCCACTTCCTTCACGCCGGTGGTCAGCGTCTCGCCATAAAGCTGGTAGGATTTCTCGTATTTGCCCTTCTTGATCTGCAGCGTCCAGCCGGGCTTGGGCATCGGCTTCACCGCGATGACGCCCTCGGGGATCTGCACGCGCACGGCCGTCGTCGCCTTGCCCTCGCAGCCATGCGGCACGCGCAGGACCGCTTTGTAGGTGGAGCCGACAGACGCTTCCTGCGTTTCGAGCGTGATATGGGCGAGCGCGGCATTGGTTCCGAGCGCGCAAAGCGCGCCCGCCAGAAGATACTTCTTCATGAATTGTCCCTCTGATTTCGATTTGGCGGATTATTCGGCGTGGTCCATGTCCATGTCGCCACTGCCGGTCTCGCCCATGCCTTCGACGGCAAACTCGACCTCGACGCTGCCGGCCTTCTCGAAGGTCAGCGTCGCCGGGAATTTCTCGCCCTGCTTCGGCTGCCGCTTCAGGCCGGTGAACATCAGATGGTAGGCGCCGGGCTTCAGCGCGACCTTGCCGCCGGCCGGGATCTCGAGCCCGCCCTCGACCGGCCGCATGGTCATGACGCCATCCTTGACGCCCATCGCATGCAGTTCGGCCTTGTCGGAGATGTCGGAGGTAATCGACAGCAGCCGGTCCGGCGCGCTGCCCTTGTTGACCACGGTGAAATAGCCACCAGCCACCTTGGCGCCAGGCGGCGTCGCCCGCGACCAGGGATGCTCGATCTCGAGGTCGCCGACCTTGAACTCATGCGCGAGGGCGCCGGGAACGCAAGCCAGGAGAAGAACAACGAAAAGCGCGAAGGCGAGACGCCGCTGGAAGTCGAGCTGCTGCGTGATGCGAAGGGCGAAGGCTTGTGCCTGGGGTAGAAGATTGGACATGGTTGCTCCATGAATATGAGGATCGCGCCGCCTTTGCGGCCGCGAACAGTCTGGTCTTTGGATGAATGGGTCCGCGGAAGGTTCCGCGGATCAGACCATTGCCGGCGGCGCGCGCGGATTGGCTGGCGAGCGGTCGCGGGCGAAATCCTGGTGCCGGAAGGCGGGAGGCTGGAAGGCGACGGTCTCGAAAACCCTGGTTCCGGCTAGCGCGCATACGTCCGGCGGCGGCAGATGCGCCGGCGAAACCATGCTGCAGCCGAGCGAGCAGCAGGCCGGCATATGCTGCTGGTGCGGATCGCCGCCGGGGAGTTTTGCGGCCCCTTCATGCGTGCAGATGACGTTGCCGAAGGCATCGAGCTGCGACGGCGCGCCAAAGGCGAAAGCGCCGAGCGAGGACTGAAGCAACAGGAGCAGCGCCGCGACGAACGCGGCCGGCATGCTCCATCGTCTCAGCCGGATATGCAACGGAAAGCCTCTCCCGGAAATTCTATCGACCGTAACACGGACGATAAGGCGGGAAAATCGGCAAAACCGCGCTGCGGCAACGCGGCGCGATACCGTTCATGCCCGGGCAAATGTGCCTGTCAATGTGCCGTCGGCGGGCTGCGGCTGCCGTCCCTCGGGAATCGAGCTCAGCAGCGTCTGGCGCGCCGACTTCAGGTGCTTGCGGCAGGCGATGTCCACCTTGGCGGGATCGCGCGACTTCAGCGCCGCGATATAGGCGAGATGCTCCTGGATCGCGACTTCGTTGCGCTGGCGCTCCTCGGCCTTGTTCCACTGATAGTGGTAGTGGAAGATCATCGCGATCACGTCATAGAAGTCGACGATGAAGCGGTTGTGCGAGGCGCGGTGGATCAGCCGGTGGAGACGCTCGTCGAGTTCCGAGAATTCGTTGAAGCGCGTGGCTATGTCGCTGGCAAGCTGGCGATGTTCGAGCTCCAGCCGGTCGAGATCGGCCCACACCGCGCTGTCCACCGGCAGCGCGGCGAAGGCCGCCGCCGAACGCAGCTCGAACATCTCGCGGATCTCGGTCAGCTCCAGCGCGAAGGCGCGCGTGAAACCCTTCAGCACCCAGTGGCTGTTGCGCCGCTTCTCGATGAGCCCGAAGCGTGAGAAGCGGATCAGGAATTCGCGCACGCTAGTGGTGCCCACCCCGATCTCGCGCGCCAGTTCCAGCTCGTTGATCTGCATGCCGGCCTCGGCGCCGCCGGCAAGCAGCCTGCGCATGAAGGAGCGCTCGATGATCTCGGCCAGCGAGTCCGTCTCTTCTTCGGGGAAGAAATCCTCCGGCCGCGGTCCCCTGAGCACTGTCTTGTTACGCTTGTTCCAGGTAATCAGCCCGGTCTCTTCCATGCGCGAAAGGATGCTGCGCACAGTGGTCCGGCTCACACCGAGCAGCGTGCCGAGTTCCGGCTCGGACGGCAGGCTTTGGGTCTCGTCGAGCAGCCGCAGGCAGCGGTTGAACGCGTCCTTGTAGACGTTGTTGCTCTTCGACATGCCTGTATCCCCCAACGCTTGCGGCGGACAGCCGGAAGCGCGATATGATCGGTGTCTCCTAACGCACGGCCCCGAAAAGCGGAATCGTTTTTCGCCGGCTTGCCAAACGGGCGGTCGCGCATCGAACAAGGGGCGACAGCCGCCGCTGATGAAAAAACAATTGACGCAAAAATGTTTTTTCACGATAAAAGACATTACCCCCAAACGGGCGCATGTCAATCCGCCCGCATTCCCAGGATGACCCAGGACAGCCGCTCGTGAACCCCGCAAACACCATTCTTCTTTCCCCCGCCGACAATGTCGCGGTCGCCAATGGCCGCATCGAGATCGGCACGGCGCTGCCGGGCGGCGCCACCGCGATCGCGGTGATCGAGCCTGGCCACAAGGTGGCGATCAGGCCGATCGCCGCCGGCGAAGCGGTGGTGAAATACGCGCAGGCGATCGGTCGCGCCACCCAGGACATCGCGCCGGGCGAGCATGTCCACTCGCACAATCTGGTCTTCGAGAGCGGCCGCCTGCCGGTGGTGCCGCCTAGCGAGGCCGAGCACGCCACCGAAGCCGACCGCAAGCGCACCTTCATGGGCTACCGCCGTGCCGACGGGCGCGCCGGCACGCGCAACTTCATCGGCATCATCGCCAGCGTCAATTGTTCGGCCACCGTCTGCCACGCCATTGCCGACGAGGCCAACCGCACGATTCTGCCGAAATATCCCGGCATCGACGGCTTCGTGCCGATCGTCCATGGTCAGGGCTGCGGCATGAGCGGCACCGGCGACGGCATGATGGTCCTGCACCGCACGCTTGCGGGCTATGCTCGCCATCCGAATTTCGGCGGCGTGATGATGGTGGGGCTAGGCTGCGAGGTCAACCAGCTCACCCTCTACGGCCAGAAGGGTGTGGCGGCGGGAAAACGTCATTTCAATATCCAGGAGGCCGGCGGCTCGCGCAAATCGGTCGAGAAGGCGATGGGCGTGCTCACCGAGATCGCCGAGGAAGTCGGCCATCTCAAGCGCGAGCCCATCCCGGTCAGCGAGATCGTCGTCGGCCTGCAATGCGGCGGCTCGGACGGCATGTCGGGCATCACCGCCAATCCGGCGCTGGGCGCCGCTGTCGACATCCTGGCTGGCGTCGGCGGCATCGGCATCCTGTCGGAGACGACCGAGATCTACGGCGCCGAGCACCTGCTCGCCTATCGAGCCGCCTCGCCCGAGATCGCCGCCAAGCTCGACGGCTTCGTGAAATGGTGGGAGGAGCATACCGCCAAGCACGGCGCCTCGATCGACAACAACCCCTCGCCCGGCAACAAGCGCGGCGGCCTGACCACGATCCTCGAGAAGTCGCTGGGCGCTGTCGCCAAGGGCGGCCAGACGCCGTTGAATGGCGTCTTTGGCTATGCCGAGAAGGTTTCTGGCCACGGCCTGGTGTTCATGGATACGCCCGGCTACGACCCGGTCTCGGCCACAGGCCAGGTGGCGGGCGGCGCCAATGTCATCGTCTTCACCACCGGCCGCGGTTCTTGCTTCGGCTGCCGGCCGACGCCGTCGATCAAGGTCGCGACCAACTCGACCATGTACCACCAGATGGAAGAGGACATGGACGTCAATTGCGGCGTCATCGCCTCGGGCGAGAAGACCATTGCCGGCATGGGCCGCGAGATCTTCGAGCTGATCATCGAGACGGCGTCCGGCCGCAAGACCAAGAGCGAGGCCTTCGGCTACGGCGACAACGAATTCGTGCCCTGGCATCTCGGCGCGACGCTTTAGAGCAATTTCAGGAAAAGTGTGAAGCGGTTTTCCGTCCGAAATTGCGGAAAAACAAAGAGATAGTGCATTTCGCCGTTTCCGTGAAACGATGAAATGCACTAGTCCGAAGTCAATATTGCGGTGGAAGTCAAGAACCCCTGCCTTCACACCTGCGGCCTTGATATGGAATATGTATTCCGTATTGACATATAAATGGAATTATTGTTCCGTGACGATAGGGAGGAACGGGAAGCATCCATGTGCCGCCAAGGCGAGCCGGTAGGGCAGAACGGACCCTCACCCGCATCACACAAACGGCAACAGACACCGCTTGCATCGGCCATGGCAATGCTCTATCAAAAAATGGCATCTGTTTTTTATTGATAAAGTTCTGTTTGGGCCGCGCCTATCCAGATGGAGCTTCCGCAACCTTCACCAGGCGACTTAGGGAGGAACCTAATGAAATTCGTGACCAGCCTTCTCAACCGCCGTGCTTTCGTGGCCCTGGCCGCTGCGTCGATGCTTGCCGGCGCGATGCATTCCGCGCCCGCCTCGGCGGCCGACGTGACCATTCCGATCATCGTCAAGGACACCACCTCCTTCTACTGGCAGATCGTGCTGGCCGGCGCCCGCAAGGCAGGCAAGGACCTCGGCATCAACGTGCCGGAGCTCGGCGCCCAGGCTGAAACCGACGTCAACGGGCAGATCTCGATCCTCGAGAACGCTGTCGCCAGCAACCCGGCGGCCATCGTCATCTCGCCGACCGAGTTCAAGGCGCTTGGCAAGCCGATCGATGAGGCGGCTTCGAAGGTCAAGGTCATCGGCATCGACTCCGGCGCCGACTCCAAGGCCTTCACCTCCTTCCTCACCACCGACAACGTCCAGGGCGGCCGTGTCGCCGCTGACGGTCTCGCTGCTGCGATCGGCGCCGCCAATGGCGGCAAGGTGGAAGGCAAGGTCGCGCTGATCACCGCCCTTCCCGGCGCCGGCTCGCTCGAGCAGCGTAAGCAAGGCTTCATCGAACAGATCAAGGCCAAGTATCCGGGCCTCCAGCTCGTCGCCGACAAATACGCCGACGGCCAGGCCACCACCGGCTTGAACATCGCCACCGACCTCATCACCGCCAATCCGGACCTCAAGGGCATCTTCGCCTCGAACCTGATCATGGCGCAGGGCGTCGGCCAGGCCATCGCCGAGAACAATCTCGGCGGCAAGGTGGCGCTGATCGGCTTCGACAGCGACGAGAAGCTGATCAAGTTCCTCAATGACGGCGTCATCTCCGGCCTCGTCGTCCAGGACCCGTACCGGATGGGCTAT
>NZ_RZRX01000659.1:0-418 GCF_003997405.1 Mesorhizobium sp. M2A.F.Ca.ET.042.01.1.1 | reverse complement strand
GTGTTGTCGAGGATGGATGAACGGGCTGGCGACAAGCATTCTGGGCGGCATCGATGACGTCGGAAGGGGCTTTGTCTCCAGCGTTTACATGCAGCTCGGTTACGCGCTGGGGAATGTCTACGCGCTCATGCTCACCGTCTACATCATCTGGTGGGGCTACTCGATCCTCAGCGGCCGCGAGACGATTTCTCCGATCGAGTCGGTGTACCGCCTCGGTCGTGCGGTGGTCATCTATCTGCTGCTGAATGGTTGGGGAACGTTCTCCGAGACGATCTATAAGCTGGTGCAGGCCGTGCCGAGCGAAATCGGCAAGATCATCGTCGGGGCCGTGTCGCGAGCCACCGGCAACCAGCTCTCAAATCAAGATGCTATCCCGGCGCTCATCGACAATCTGTACCGCGGCGCCCAGGATGTGGCC
>NZ_RZRX01000658.1:0-424 GCF_003997405.1 Mesorhizobium sp. M2A.F.Ca.ET.042.01.1.1 | reverse complement strand
ACTTGCCGAAGAAGATTTGCCGGGTCGCGCAGGCGCTCGCCAAGCTCATGCGCGGCAGCGGCATTTCGATATCCGCGCCGCCTGCAAGGATTTTGGCGATAAATTCAGCGGGCTCGGAAAAGACGCTGTCGCGCCGTGTCACCACGCCCAAAAGCCGCACGCCATAGGCCGAAAAATCCTTCACGACGCCACTGAGGACATCGTGTAATTCGGCCATGGCCTCTTCACGCGTCTCTTCGCCGGCGGTGCTGATGCGGAACGCGTTGAGCGCCTTGTCGACCCAGCCGACACGCCCGACCATCGGCCGGCGGATGAGCGTCAGGAAAGCCTCGTTGACGAACAGGTTCTTCGAGCCCAACTCGTCCATGTAGCGGGCATCGAGCTCCGCCACGAAAGGGTTGTCAAAGTCCCCCTCGATCTCTGG
>NZ_RZRX01000657.1:0-432 GCF_003997405.1 Mesorhizobium sp. M2A.F.Ca.ET.042.01.1.1 | reverse complement strand
GGTTTTCGCTTAACATAAGAGTCGGGGTTGAGATTCCCTTTCGCGAGTGCGCATGAGAGTTTGGCGCATGCGCACAGGAATATCCCAACATCCCTCACCATTTCGCCGATTGATCGCCAGCGCCTGAGCGCGCTGATCAGGGATCGCAATGCGCCACAGAAGCGCGCGTTTGGCCCGTCTTGAACAGTGATTGATATTTGGTGGTTCTCACTGCGCAATCCCAGGCATCTTCGTCGTTGAGAAAGTCGCGCGAGGCCATCGCTACCTATGTCTCGCCGAAAGCGTGCGCGAGGGCGGCCGGGTTCGCCAACGGCTGATCCGGCCGCTGGAACGGGAGGATCAGTTGCAGGCCAGCGGCGAACTGGATCGGCTGCTGGAGTCGCTGGGCCGGCACCGCGAACGAAGCCTGATCTTAAATGAGATCGAGAGCGG
>NZ_RZRX01000656.1:0-436 GCF_003997405.1 Mesorhizobium sp. M2A.F.Ca.ET.042.01.1.1 | reverse complement strand
ACGCGCGGGTGTTATAGACGGCGTCGTCATAGTCCTGCACGGCCTTCGTGCAATCCCAACCCTCAGCCTTGTAGGTGATCTTGGGCTTCGGGCAGGCCACGAGGCCACGCAGCCGGTAGGTGACGCCGTTGATGACGCGTTCCGTGGCGGACCTGATTTCCACCGGCTTTGCCAGCCGTGTCACCTCTCGTTGAAAAAGCCCGCCGCTTGCGTCGTAGCGCTCGTAGACGAACGTCTTTTCGCCAGGCTTTGCGAACTTCTGCAGATACGCGGCCGAGGGCTGCTCGAATGGATGCGGCTCGTTGGTGCCCAGATCGGCGGCGCCAACGACGGTGCTGTGGAGCAGCAATGCCGCGAGGAAGAAAAACTGCTTCATCAGAAAATTGGCCTCGGTCCTGCTTCTCGTATTGACACTTTACTTTGGCACCATGTACCC
>NZ_RZRX01000655.1:0-438 GCF_003997405.1 Mesorhizobium sp. M2A.F.Ca.ET.042.01.1.1 | reverse complement strand
GTCCACCAAGGTGCTGGAAGGCGGAACGGCAGCGGCTCGCAAGGAGGCGGCGCCAAAAGCCGATCGTCCAGCTCTGGTCTACGATCCCGATTGGGACGAAGATGCCCGGCTGGCCGAGTGGCAGGGTGTGCTCGGCGATACGCGCCAACTGCCGGTGATCCTGCGCGCGGCGGTTCTGTTCGACACATGGTCCAGCATCGAAGTGCTGCAGCATGCGTCCTGGCTGGGGCCGTTGCTGGTGTCGGCACTCCTGAGGCAGGAAGGGCTCGCCCGCTGCCACCTCGCCTCACTGCATCTCGGCGCCAAGAATATCCCAAGAGAGCGCCGGCGGGCACGCAATCGCGACGACCGACTATTGGCCTGCATCGACGCCGTACAGGAGGCGGCGCTGGCGGGATTGAAGGAGCATGATCGGCTGGCGTTGGCCAAAAGCCAGAT
>NZ_RZRX01000654.1:0-448 GCF_003997405.1 Mesorhizobium sp. M2A.F.Ca.ET.042.01.1.1 | reverse complement strand
TTTACAACGTCACCGAAATAGATGTAATCGTCGTTAAAGTATAGATCCAAATCCATGTTCCGGTCCTCTTGGGTCAGAATGTCGGGCGTGCCGTAAATCTCCGTTGCTGCTTATCTAGCTGATGCATATGATCGCGGATTAACGAACTCGTATAAAGCAAAAAAATGTTATTGTTTTTTGACATTTGTTAAATGTCGGCCGACATCCAGAAGCTGCTGATAATCCGGTCTGAGCAACGAGGGCTTTAGCGCAGTGAGCGCTGGCCTCGAACTCGGCATTCTGTAGGCGCTTGAGTTTCAGTACAAACTGCAGCTGCCGAGCAATAGGTGAGCGCCACCAAAGCCCCAGTCCACCCCCGTCGGCAACTTGTGAGCTCCGCGAAAGAGTCGCCGCCGCAACACCGCGCCGATTTCTGCCAGTTTTTGCTCTGTGGGCAGCCATTGTTGAA
>NZ_RZRX01000653.1:0-449 GCF_003997405.1 Mesorhizobium sp. M2A.F.Ca.ET.042.01.1.1 | reverse complement strand
CTGGAATCTATAAGAACATAACAGGAACACTTGCTGCCGGAAGTGAACGTCATGGCGATGAGCGCCGTGGCGCGGGACACTGTTTTTGCCCTGCGCCGCCAGATCGCGAAGATCGAGGGAACGCTGCCCGAGCGCCTGCAGGCGCCGGTTGCTGCCCCTGCGGATGCCGCCAAGTCGGATATGACGCTTGTCCGGCGCGGCCTCGCGGTGGCCTCGCCGGATGCCTTCCTGCATACCGGCATCGAACGCCTCGACACCGCCCTTGGCGGCGGCCTGCCCCGGGCGGCGCTCAGCGAGATCCATGGGCTGGAGACCCGCGATGCCGGCGCGGTCGCCGGCTTCGCGCTTTCGCTCGTGAGCCTGATCCTCAAGGAGAAGCAGGGCCTGCCGATCCTCTGGGTCGGCACGGCGGAAATCTTCCACGAGGCCGGCCTGCCCTATGCCAGGGG
>NZ_RZRX01000652.1:0-450 GCF_003997405.1 Mesorhizobium sp. M2A.F.Ca.ET.042.01.1.1 | reverse complement strand
TCTAGACACTGCCCCGCTCAACGCGATCGTATCACTGGGCGGATGTTCAGCTTCCTTCGTCAGTCCGCAAGGACTGGTTGCGACCAACCGTCACTGCGTGCTGGAATCGCTCCAGTACAACAGCAAGGAGAGTCAAGACTATCTCACCAAGGGATTTCTAGCGAAAAGCCTTGGTGAAGAATTACCCGCGGTGCCCGGCAGCCGCATCTATGTGATCGAGGATATCCGTGATGTGACCGCCGACATGCTCAAGGGCGTATCGGACAAGCTGAACGGCTTTGCCCGCTATGAGCGGCTCGACAGGAACCGGAAGGCGCTGATCGCCGCATGTGAAGAACAGCCCAATCGCCGCTGCGACGTGGAGTCCTATTATGGCGGCGCCTCCTACTATCTCCAGCAGAAGCTCGAAATTCAGGACGTGCGCCTAGTCTATGCGCCCGCGCTCGGCAT
>NZ_RZRX01000651.1:0-457 GCF_003997405.1 Mesorhizobium sp. M2A.F.Ca.ET.042.01.1.1 | reverse complement strand
CGGCAGGTGCTGAACCCGCGTCGCAGATCCAGCCGTCAATTTCAGGCAGGCCGCCAGCGAAGTCTCACCGGGTTTTTGGTCGTGACGGCGGAGCTCCGCCGAAACCGCCGCCGGTCGGCGTGACGATGGTGATCGCCTCGCCGACCGCCAGGATTGTTTCAGCGCATCCTGCCAGCTCCTCGATGCCGCCATTGAGCCTGCGGACCAGGTTGCGGCCCTTCTGCCCGGCATCGCCGCCCTTAAGGCCGAACGGCGCCACCTTGCGATGGCCGGAAAGGATGGCACAGTTCATCCCTTCGCGGAATCGGATGGTCCGGCTGGTGCCGTCGCCGGCGTGCCAGCGGCCACGGCCGCCCGATCCCTCGCAGATGTGAAAATCCTCCAGCACCACCGGGAAACGCAGTTCGAGGATTTCCGGATCGGTCAGCCGCGAATTGGTCATGTGCGTGTGCACCGC
>NZ_RZRX01000650.1:0-467 GCF_003997405.1 Mesorhizobium sp. M2A.F.Ca.ET.042.01.1.1 | reverse complement strand
GCGTCATGCCGATGCTGGCGTTAGCTTACCTGCTGGCAAACCGTACACTCGTAGCTGTCTATGTCGACGGGCTTTATCAGGCCCTGATTGATGATGTGGTTGCCGATCGTTTGTTGCAGGACGCATCGGCTGTCGAGTTCCGCCGTATCTCCCGCTCGAAGCGCGATGAGCAATTCATCCATCAGCTGGCGGCATTGCTGTCCACCAATGATAAAGTCGTCGAAGCGAACGCTCTTCCCGTCGCGTCCGCTCTCTTCCAGCGCTTCCATGCGCTACCACTCTGGTCGCAGCGTACTGCTCACCTCGAAGAGAAGGTCCGGAAAGTCCGCGATGTGGTTCTCAAAGCGAGTGATCCGGAAGTCCTGTTGTTCTCTGACCTCAAATCGGTGCTGCAGGGCGAAACCGACCCCGCAGTCGCAGTTACCGCGTCGCTGCTTAAAGCCGAGACGGTCTATCCGGCAATGCTA
>NZ_RZRX01000064.1:0-26269 GCF_003997405.1 Mesorhizobium sp. M2A.F.Ca.ET.042.01.1.1 | reverse complement strand
ATGCGGTCGCCTTCGCGCTGGTCCACATGCGTCCGGCCGCGCGCCGCGTCGCGCTGTTCATGGTCATGGTGCCGTTCTGGGTCTCGGTGCTGGTGCGCGCCTTTGCCTGGATCACCATCCTGCGCCGCAATGGCGTCCTCAATTCGGCACTGGTCGGCAGCGGCGCGCTCGCCGAACCGCTGGAGCTCGTCTACAATCAGTTCGGCGTGATCGTCGGCATGGTCCACTATATGATGCCGTTCGCGATCCTGCTGCTCTACGCCAACCTTTCCGAAATCGACCCGCGCATCATCCAGGCGGCGCGGTCGCTCGGGGCGAGGCCCGTCACGATCTTCACCCGGGTCTGGCTGCCGCTCAGCCTGCCCGGCCTTGCGATTGCTAGCCTGTTCATCGTCATCTTCTCGCTCGGCTTCCTGGTGACGCCGGCCATCCTCGGCGCCGGCCGCGTGCTCATGGTCGCCGAATACATCTCGGTGCAGATCTCCTCGACCTTGCGCTGGGGGGTGGCAACCGCCCTCTCCACGATGCTGCTGCTTGTCGTCGGGGTGCTGGTCGCGGTCGCCGCGGGCAGTCCCGCGCTTCGCGCCGCCTTCGAGGGCGGACGCCGATGAGCCCGCGTTTGCGTCGCATAGGCGAGCGCTGGCTGCCCTGGACCTTGGCATGGCTGCTGCTTGCCTTCCTCTTCGTGCCCGTGCTGGTGGTCGTGCCGGTGGCGCTGACGGCGAAGGACTATTTGTCATTGCCGACCAGCGGCATCTCATTCCAGCACTTTGCCTCGCTTGCGGACTGGCGCGCCGGCTGGCTGCCGAGCATCCTGACCAGCCTGGGCATAGCGCTCGCCTCCAGCATCGCCGCAACCGGCGTGTCGGCGGCCTTCGCCATCGGCGCCTGGGTCTATGCCGGGCGATGGCCCTCGACCCTGCGCATCATTCTGCTCTCGCCGCTTATCGTGCCACCGATCATCTATGCCGTCGGCATGGTGCGGCTGTGGTCGAAGCTGTCGCTGCTCGACAGCTGGCTCGGCGTCACCATCGTCCATGTCATCCTGGCGATGCCGCTTGCCGTTCTTGCGATCGGCGCCTCGCTGTCCAATCTCGATCCGCGCCTCGTCCAGGCCGCGCGCTCGCTGGGCGCCCGCCCGCCCACCGTCTTTGGCAGGGTGATCCTGCCCAATATCCTGCCGGGCACGATCGCCGGCGCCATCCTGGCCTTCATCGTCTCCTGGGACGAGATCACAGTGACGCTCTTCATCACCAGCCGCCGGCTGGTGACGCTGCCGCGCAAGATCTGGACAAGCATCGCCGACGCCGTCGACCCGGCGCTGGCCGCCATCGCCACCGTCATGCTCGTCGTCACCATCGTCTGCCTGCTGCTGCGCATGACCGTTTGGGAACGTCTCGCACAGCGCCGGTCGTGAACCCTCATCCAGTCCGCAAGTTCAGAAAGGAAATCAAGGACATGTCAGCACACACCGCCGCAATGAGCGAACACGAATATCGCGAGGCGAAGTTCTTCCAGACATTCGGATCGGTGCCGACGCCGGCTTTCCACGATCCCGAGGAACAGACCCGGGTCTGGGGGCGCCCATGGGGCTGCACCAACGATGTCGGCAAGCTGCGCGCGGTGCTGATGCATCGCCCTGGCGAGGAGATCAACGTCGTCGACAAGAACAAGCCGATGCCCGAGATCGGCGGCTTCGGCGACCCGGAGAAGGGCTGGTACTTCATGGGCAAGACGCCGCCGGATCTCGCCGCCATGCAGGCCGCCCATGACGCGTTCACCGCGCTGCTTCGCTCGGAAGGCGTCGATGTGATCCTCACCGAGAAGGCGGCGCCCGGCGCGCTCAAGTCGACCTTCTGCCGTGACAGCGTCATCGGCGTCAAAGGCGGCGCCATCGTCACCCGCCTTGCCCGGCGCGCTCGCCGCGGCGAGGAACTGATGGTCACCCAGGCCCTGGCAAAGGCCGGCTGCCCGATCCTGGGAACGTTGCATGGCGAAGCGGTGTTCGAGGGTGGCGGCTTCGCGCTGATCGACGAAAAGACGGCGGTCTGCTCGCTCTCCGTCGCCTGCAACGAGGAAGGCATCCGTCAGGTCGAGATGATCCTGAACAGCCTCGGCGTCGAGCTGATCAAGGTGCCGATGCCGGGCTACCGGATCCACATCGACGGCAGCTTTATGATGATCGACCACGAGACCGCCATCATCAACATCAACGAGCTCCCTTACTTCTTCATCGACCGCCTCAAGAAGCGCGGCATGAATCTGATCGAGCTGCCGCCTGAGGACAATGCCTTCTCGTTGAACTGCCTGGCCATAGCGCCCGGCAGGGTCGTCATGCATGCCACCCGCACTCCCCGGCTCGCCGAGCGGCTGGACAAGGCGGGCATCACCATCTTGACGCTCGACTATGAATGCATCGAACTGAACGGCGGCGGCATCCATTGTTCGACAGGGCCGCTCGCTCGGGACCCGAACTGAATGGCCTTCCTCGACATCCGCACGCTTCGCAAGGCCTACGGATCGGCAATCGCGCTCGACGGCGTCGACCTGTCGATCAACGAGGGCGAATTCGTCACCTTGCTCGGTCCATCCGGCTCGGGCAAGACAACCCTGCTGATGTCGATCGCCGGTTTTACCAGGCCGGACTCAGGAACGATCCTGCTCGACGGCGCCGACATCACCGGCGTCGATCCCGAGGACCGCAACTTCGGCCTGGTTTTCCAGGGTTATGCGCTGTTTCCCCATCTGTCGGTGGCAAACAACATCGCCTTCCCCTTGCGCGTGCGCAAATGGAACAAGGCGCGCATCGCCGCGCGCGTTGATGAAGTGATGAAGCTGGTCGGCCTCGACAAGCTCGCCGCACGCAAGCCGCGCGAACTGTCCGGCGGCCAGCAGCAGCGCGTGGCCATCGGCCGCGCGCTTGCTTTTGGACCGAAAATCCTGCTGCTCGACGAGCCCCTCTCGGCGCTTGATCGCAAGCTACGCGACGCCATGCAGCGTGAGTTGAAGCGTCTCCACCAGGAAACCGGTGTCACGTTCGTTTTCGTCACGCACGATCAAGAAGAGGCGTACGCCATGTCGGACCGCATTGCCGTCTTCCAGAACGGCAACATCGTTCAGATCGGCAGTCCGCGCGAAATATACCGGGCGCCGGCCTCGCGCTTCGTCGCCGGCTTCCTCGGCGGCAACAACATCCTGTCGGCTCAAACGGACGGCGCGCAACTCGATCTTTTCGGCATCCGCATGCCTATGCCTGCAGCCTATGACCGGACGCGCCACGGCGACGGCGCGATCACGGTCTGGATCCGCCCGGAAGACATCACCCTCGGCGATGTGGCGCCTGACGCGGTCTCCTTCTCCGTTACGGTCGCGGACGTGTCCTTCGTCGGCACGTCGGAACGCGTCACCGTCATCACGGCCGACGGGCAGGAACTGAGCGTGCTCGCGCCCTCCGCAATAGCCCGCGAGTTGACCCCCGGCAGCACGGCAACCTGCGCTCTCCTGCCGTCGGTCATCGGATTTCTGGCGCGCGAATAGCGTGCCTGCCACCCCAAGCCGGTCGTCCGTCGCGGCGCCATCGGCAAAGCATCAACGAGGACAGAAATGACCGTCACCCTGCGCAACGTGGACATCCCGGATTTCGGCCTTCCGGTCGAGCGCCCCGCCATCCCGGCAGCGACGTATGAAACGCGCTGCGCCCGCGCCATCGACAAGTCCGGCGCCGACTGGCTGGTCGTCTATGCCGACCGCGAGCACGCCGCCAACATCGCCTTCCTGACAGGCTTCGAGCCTCGCTTCGAGGAGGCTCTGCTGCTTCTGGGCAAGGCAGGCCAGCGGATCATAGTCACCGGCAACGAGAACATCGGCTACACGCCGATCGCCGGCCTGCCCGGCATCGTCACCATGCTTGCCCAATCACTGAGCCTGATGGGCCAGGATCGCAGCCAGAAGCCGGATCTTGTCGCGGTGCTGCGCGAAGCTGGGCTCGCATCGGGCGATACGATCGGCCTTGTCGGCTGGAAGTATCTCGAAGGCGAGGAGTGGGATTCGGCGAAGCCGACCTTCTTCGCGCCGTCCTTCGTCGTCGACGCCATTGCCGCGATCGTCGGGCCGTCCGCCCTCGTGGACGCCACCCGCGTGCTGATGCACCCGGTCGAGGGCCTGCGGGCCGTGGTCGACGCAGACCAGATCGCCGAGGCCGAATGGGGAGCGTCGAGGGCATCGATGGCGGTCTGGCGGATCGTCACGGGCTTCACTCTTGGCGATAGCGAGCTCGCGGCCGCGTCCCGCATGGGGTATGCCGGCGAACCGATGAGCTGCCATCCGATGTTCGCCTCCAACGATGCGAGCGGCCCCGTCATCGGCCTGCGCAGCCCGACAGCCCGCGTGCCGCGGCGCGGCGAGGGTGCCACCACCGCGGTCGGGTACTGGGGTGGCCTGACGGCACGCGGCGGCCTGATCGCCGAGGCCGACGCCGCTTTCCTGGAGGTAGCCAAGGCCTATTTCGACGGACTGATCGCCTGGTACGAGACGGCCGGAATCGGTGTCGAAGGCGGCGCGATCCACGAAGCAGTGATCTCCACCCTGGCCCGTGGCGGGCTGCGGCCGGCCCTCAATCCCGGCCATCTGGTCGGGCTCGACGAATGGATGCATTCGCCGATACGTCCGGGCTCAACGGAACGCCTGGCCTCCGGCATGCCGTTCCAGGTCGACATCATTCCCGTGCCGATGCCCGACGGCGTGACGCTCAACAGCGAGGACGCCGTGACCTTCGCAGACGCGGGCCTGCGCGCGACGATCGCCGAGCGCTATCCGGCGCTCGCGGCGCGTTTCGCCGCGCGCCGGCGCTTCGTCGCCGACGAGCTCGGCGTCGAGGTCAAGGACGAGATGCTTCTGCTGTCGGCCATCCCGCTTTGCCTGCCGCCATTCTGGCTGGCGCCGCAAGAACTGTTGGCACGGGGTTGACTTAGTCGGACCTTGTAGAAAAAGAGGGCCGGCCGCGCCGACATCGGCGTGGGGCCCTCACCCAGGATCGTCGCTCAGCCTGGCGCCGCGCCTCAAGGCGTAGACATTGTCCGTCGACGCGCCACGCGAAATGGGCCGGTGCGACCGGCCCATTCCCCAATCATTCTTCCTCAACGGGTTCCGGGATTGCATCCGGCAGGTTTTGTCGTCCAACCCGGTCTGCGACGAGCATGGAAAGCATCATCTCGACAAGGCCATTGGTGGCCCCCTTCTCGCCGCCATTGGCGCCGATCTGGATCTGCGGCACGAGCGGCAGCCTGCCATTCTCGATCGCCTCGGCGAAGCGCATGAGAACCTGCGAGTTGAGCTGATAGTCCGGACCGCCGAAGGCCGCGACCTTCTTCTCGGTGGCCTCGGCCTCGGCCAAGCCAAGTGCGCGCACCTTCTCGGCCTCCGCAAAACCGGTCGCCTTGATGCGCTCGGCATCGGCAAGCGCGACAGCCTTGATCATATCGGCCTCGCCCTGGCCGGCGAGACGCACTTTCTCCGCCTCCGCCTTGGCGGTGACCTGGATGGTTTCCGCCTCCTGACGGGCGCGGGCGAGTTGCGCCTTGCCCTCGTTCTCGCTGATCTCGATGGTAAGTGCCGAGGTCGTGATCTTGGCTTGCTGTTCGGCCAGCGCTTCTTTCTCACGCAAGGTACGTTCCTGAGTGGCCGCCCTCTCCTGCAATTTGTAGGTCTCGACCTTTTCGACCGCGATCTGGCGCTCACGCAGCTGGATCAGGATCTGCTCTATGCTGTTCTGGCCATTGGCGGCACGCGGCGTGCCAATCAGCACTTCCTGCAGCTCGAGGCTGTAGGAATTGAATTTCTCGCGCATCTCTTCGCCCGACTTGCGCTGGATGTCGCTACGCTCCTGCAAGAGCTGGATCAGCGTCTTTGTCTGGGCGATGTTCTTGAAATAGGCGGAAACCATCGGATCGAGCGTCTGTTCGACCAGTCGCTTGATGTCACCGAAGCGCTGTACCACGAGCGGCGCCTTCATATAGTCGATATGCACGACGACGGAGAGCGGCAGCACAGGCTCGAACGCATCCTTGGTGATCAACGACACTTCGGACAGGTTCTCGTCCAGTCTGTGTTCGCCGAACTGCTCCTTCGTCCATTTGAGCACGAAGTTGGTGGTCGGCACGATGATGATATTGCCGGCATAGGTGTTGAACGCATACTTGCCCGGCAGCAGCGGCGTCGACCAGACACCGCGCGCGCCGATTTCGACCAGCTCGCCGTGACGGTACGCCTGCCCGGATATGTCCGCGCCGTGGCGGCCATTATAGGAGACGACGACACCCACCGTGCCAACGTCGATGATCGTCTTCTCGACCAGTTCGACGGTCGCAAAGATGCGATTGAGGAAATAGCTGCCGTCGGCCAGCACCTGCAGCTGCCGGCCACGGTAACCACCGGCTTTGAGAAACTTCTCCGGGTCCTGGAAATTGTTGTGGAAGTTCGGGTCGTTCGGGTCGTTGGCCACGGTCGGCGCGATGATCTCGCCGTCCGGCAGAGCCGGGCCGTCATGGATGGTGACGATACCGATCATGTCCTCGGCATTGTGGATGACGACCGGCTCAAAGCCGCCCCGCTCCGAGATCAAGCTGGACATGTTGGCAAAAAGACTTTGTTCCGACGAGCTCAGATTGACGGCATAGGTCGATTGAGCGGTGAGCACGACGAATTGGGCGAGATTGATGGCATAGGTGCCTTCACGCAAGATCTTGCGCTGCGGTCCTTTCTGTCCGCCTTTTTCGAGAAAGCCGCGCACATCCTGGAAATCATCGGCATCTGTGTTGGAAGCAAGTGTCTGTGTCGGCGGCAGCGGCTTGCCGTCACGCGCAAAGACATAGCCGATCTGGCCCTGCGGGATGGTGACGAGATTGGCGCGGTGCATCGAATATTGGAACGGCATGAAGAAATGCAGGCCGCCGCGCACGACTTCCGGCTGGTAGCCTGCCTCGCGGTTGAGCGCTATGAAGCCATCACTGACGGAACCGCGAAAGCTCCATAGTTTTTCCAGGATGCCGAGCCTGTCGTTCGGGATGTAGCGGACCATGCCGCTCCGCCAGAACAAGATCGCCAGCACGATAACCGGCACGGCGATCTCGATCGCCGTCCATTTCATCGGGCCGAGATATTCTAGGGCTTCCATGTGTTGTCTCCTAAGGGCGCGCGGGTTCGTTCACCCGGCCGCCACCCGGCTGGTGTTGATTGACAAAGCGGGGAGATTTCGCGCCGAGACGCCCGACACACAAAAGGCGTGTCGAACGTTCGGGCTGCTCATTGTTTGGAAAGGTGACCACGCCTCCCGAGTCCCCCGTGAGAAAGGCGTGGCGTAAGCAATGTTACATCGGTGTTGCCTTGATAGACATAACAACGATGACGTAGGGATAGCGCCAACAGGTTTAAAGATACTTCACGCCGAAATCGTATAAGTGTTTTCAACGCTTTCGTTGCTTCGAAGCGTCAACTTCTAGAAATTAGCGGAGAGCGAATGGCGCTCTCGATGAGTCAAACATCGGCTTCCGATCCGACCTGATGCGGAACCTGGAAACAAGCAACATCTCACATGCCGCGCCGTCGCCGACGCAGAACACCGATTTCAAAAGGAATTTTTTCGGCCTACCGCCTCAGCGCGTAGACATTGTCCATCGACGCGCCACCCAGTGGCAGCGCCATGTCGTCGTCGAGCAGCCGGGTGATGCGGGCGAAGCCGACGAAGGCTTTCCGCGCTTCCTCGGCCGACATCTTGCCCGACATAGCCGCCGTGCAGCAATTCAGGGCGCATTGATAAACCGGGCCGCGTCTGCCCGTTGGCCATTTCCGCAGGAACACCATCGCCTCGGAGACGCTATCGACTTCCTCCACAGGGTATCCCTGCCCACGCGCAATTCGCACTGGGGTAAAGAAATGCAAGCGATCCATGATCATCCTCCCGGCCGACCGCAGTGCAGTCGAACCCGCATAAACGCACGTTCGGCGGATTGGTTCCAAACAAATTCGGTTGCCGATGGAAAAACTTCGGAACCCGCCGGCCGGCACCTGTGCGATGGAGAGCACCCATTGCGACTCAACCGATGCAGGCTTCGAGGCGGCGTATAACGGCGATTCTCATTGAATGTCTTTAAGGCGAAAGCTGGCAAATGGATTGCTTGCCGGTTCCCCTGCGTCAGGCTTAACCTCTGCGGTCAAACGCGTGAGGGCGCGTTTGCTAGAAGGGGAACAACGACATGACCATTCAAGGCGCTTCGCCTGACCTCTATAACGAGGATCTGGCTCCGGCAACGGTCAGGAACTGGGGACCGTTTTCGATCTTCAATGTCTGGACTTCGGACGTCCACAGCCTCTGGGGCTACTATCTGGCGGCCAGCCTGTTTCTGTTCTGCGGCGGCTTCGTCAATTTCATCATCGCCATCGGCATCGGCTCGCTGATCATCTACGCGCTGATGAACATGGTCGGCTATGCCGGCGTGAAGACCGGCGTGCCTTACCCAGTGCTAGCCCGTGCCTCCTTCGGCATCTGGGGCGCCAACATTCCGGCGCTGGTGCGCGCCATCGTCGCCTGCTTCTGGTATGGCGCTCAGACGGCCGCGGCGTCGGGCGCCATCGTGGCGCTGCTGACGCGCCTGCAATGGTTCGACGAGTTCAACAAGAGCTCGCATCTTCTTGGGCATTCGACCCTGGAGGTGATCTGCTTCGTTGTTATCTGGGCGTTGCAGTTGCTGATCATTCAGAAGGGCATGGAGACCGTGCGCCGCTTCCAGGACTGGGCCGGTCCCGCCGTGTGGGTGATGATGCTGCTTCTGGCCATCTATCTCTGCGTGAAGTCCGGAACTTTCGCGTTCACCAGTGACATCCCCATGGATGTGCTCCGCGAGAAGACCGCCGACGCCGGCATTCCTGGCGATCCGGGATCGTGGACCGCGCTGTTCGGTGCCGCGGCGATCTGGGTGACTTAATTCTCGGCGCTCTATCTGAATTTCTGCGACTTTGCCCGTTACGCGCCGGACAATGCGGCCCTTCGCAAGGGCAATATCTGGGGCCTGCCGGTCAACCTCATCCTGTTCTCGCTGGTCGCCGGCGTCACGACGATCGCCGCCTACGACGTCTACCATGAAGTGCTGCTCCATCCCGACCAGATCTCGGCCAAGTTCGACAGCTGGTTCCTAGCGGCGCTTGCGGCGCTCACCTTCGCGGTGGCGACGCTTGGCATCAACGTGGTGGCGAATTTCGTTTCGCCGGCCTTTGACTTCTCCAATGTCTTCCCGCGTCAGATCGACTTCAAGAAAGGCGGCTACATCGCGGCGTTGATTGCGCTGGTGCTCTATCCCTTCGCGCCCTGGGAAGGCAGCGCCGCGCATTTCGTCGGCATCATCGGCGCGACGATGGGGCCGATCTTCGGCGTGATGATGGTCGACTACTATCTGATCCGCAAAAGCGAGGTCGATGTACCGGCGCTCTATCGCGAGGACGGCGAATTCCGCTTCCAGGGCGGCTGGCATGTCAACGCCTTCATCGCCGCCGGCATCGGCGCGATCTTCTCCTCGATCCTGCCCAACTTCACGAGCCTGCTGCCGTCCTGGTGGGGTGTCTATGGCTGGTTCTTCGGCGTGGCCATCGCCGGCGCCGTCTATTACGTCCTGCGCACCATGGCGCTCGGCGCGGGTGCCAGGACGGCTAAAGCCTGAGCGCACTTTCCCCTTCTCCCCCTTGTGGGAGAAGGTGGATCGGCGCGATAGCGCCGAGACGGATGAGGGGTGTTCCAGCGGAGTGAGACGTTGGCGTTCCCTGGAACACCCCTCATCCGGCCGCTTCGCGGCCACCTTCTCCCACAGGGGGAGAAGGGAAGGCCCCGCCGACCATCTCCGCCAGCCTGCGCACCGTGTTCCAGTTGCGCGACGTGCCGACGCCGAAGCGCTTGTGATTGGCGGCTGCAAGCAGCCGCGAGCTCGGCCGCTCGCGCGAGAAGACAAGCCAGATATCGCCGTCGACCAAAAGCACCTTCTCATCGTCGGCCGCGCGGGCCTGAAGTCCAGATAGCGCTTCGTCGGCGACAGGTTGGCGCATCACCCGAATCGCGACCTGGTCGCCGGCTTCAGCCGACTCGGCAGGGAATGGATTGGAAGCCGCAAGCTTCAACCAATCCTCGGCGCCGCGCACGATAATATCGACATGGCGGCCGAAAGTTTTCTCGAAGGCCTTTTCCAGCCGACGCTCAAGTTTCGAAATTTCGCCAGCTGGCGCCTCGAAGACCAGGTTACCGGTCGATACCAGCGTGCGGATATTGTTGAAGCCGAGACCTTCGGCCATCGCCTTGAAGTCCGACATAACGAGGCGCCGGCCTTCGCCGAGGCCTATGCTGTAGAGCAGCGCGACATAGGTTTGCATAGCTGGTTCGCCAGCCGATGGTTCAAACCAGGCGCGACTGGTCCACTGCCGCCGAGATGAAGCTCGCGAACAGCGGATGCGGCTCGAGCGGCCGGCTCTTCAGCTCGGGGTGGTACTGCACGCCGATGAACCAGGGATGGTCCGGATATTCGACCGTCTCCGGCAGCACGCCATCGGGCGACATGCCGGCGAAGACTAGGCCGCACTCTTCCAGCCGCTGCTTGTAGTCGATATTGACCTCGTAGCGGTGCCGGTGGCGCTCGGAAATCTGCGTGTCGCCGTAAATGTCCGCAATTTTCGAGCCCTTGGCGAGTTCGGCCTGGTAGGCGCCGAGCCGCATCGTGCCGCCGAGATCGCCCGTGGCCCGGCGCTTCTCAAGCATGTTGCCTTTCAGCCATTCGGTCATCAGGCCGACGACTGGCTCATCCGTCGGGCCGAACTCGGTCGACGAGGCGCGATCGACGCCTGCCAGCGAGCGGGCCGCCTCGATGCAGGCCATCTGCATGCCGAAGCAGATGCCGAAGTAAGGCACCTTCCGCTCCCGCGCGAACTTGGCGGCCAGGATCTTGCCCTCCGAGCCACGCTCGCCAAAGCCGCCTGGAACGAGAATGCCGTGCACTTTCTCCAGCCAGGGAGCGGGATCCTCCTTCTCGAAGATCTCGCTCTCGATCCAGTCGAGCTTGACCTTCACGTGATTGGCGAGCCCGCCATGCGACAGCGCCTCGATCAGCGATTTGTAGGCGTCCTTAAGGCCGGTGTACTTGCCGACGACGGCGATGGTCACCTCGCCTTCCGGATTGTGGATACGCTTGGACAGCGCCTGCCACGGCTCCATGCGCGGCTTCGGCGCCGGGTCGATGCCGAAGGCGGCGAGCACTTCCGAATCAAGCCCTTCCTGGTGATAGGCCATCGGCACGTCGTAGATATGCGGCACGTCCAGCGCCTGGATGACGGCGCTTTCGCGCACGTTGCAGAACAGCGATAGCTTGCGCCGTTCTTCCTTTGGGATCGGCCGGTCGGCGCGCACCAGAAGGATGTCGGGCGCAATGCCGATGCCGCGCAGTTCCTTGACCGAATGCTGCGTCGGCTTGGTCTTCAGTTCGCCGGCGGTCGGGATGTAGGGCATCAGCGTCAGATGCACATAGACCGCGTTGTTGCGCGGCAGGTCGTTGCCGAGCTGGCGAATCGCCTCCAGGAACGGCATCGCCTCGATATCGCCGACCGTGCCGCCGATCTCGCACAGGACGAAATCGTAGTCGTCATTGCCGTCCAGCACGAAATGCTTGATCTCGTCGGTGACGTGCGGGATCACCTGCACGGTCGCGCCGAGATAGTCGCCGCGCCGCTCGCGCTCGATGATGTTCTTGTAGATGCGGCCGGTGGTGATGTTGTCCTGCTGGTTCGCGGAACGCCCGGTGAAGCGCTCGTAATGGCCAAGATCGAGGTCGGTCTCGGCGCCGTCGTCGGTCACGAACACTTCGCCATGCTGATATGGCGACATCGTTCCGGGATCGACATTGAGGTAAGGATCGAGCTTTTTGATCCGCGCGCGATAGCCTCGCGCCTGCAGGAGAGCCCCAAGAGCTGCTGCGGCGATGCCTTTTCCGAGTGAGGAAACCACGCCGCCTGTGATGAATACATATCGCGCCATGGGAGTCATCGCTTAACGCGGCCTGATTGATTCCGCCAGAGAAAAAACCGCCGCGAAGGCTTTTTCCCAAAATAGCGCGGGTGTCTCTGGAGCATGATCCCGAAAAGTGGAAACCGGTTTTCGGGAAAGATCATGCTCCACAAGGAACAGCCTTGGATTCAGTCAAAACAAAAGGGCCGGCGGTGCCGGCCCTTTTGGCAGTATGATGGAAATCGTTAGATAATAACGACCTTGGTGCCGATCTTGACGCGGCTGTAGAGATCCATGACGTGCTCGTTGATCATGCGGAAGCAGCCGTTGGAGGCGCTGGTTCCGATCGAGTTCGGCGCGATCGTGCCGTGGATGCGCAGATGCGTGTCCTTCTTGCCGTCATAGAGGTAGATGGCGCGCGCGCCGAGCGGGTTCTCGCCGCCGCCGGGCATGCCGTCCTTGTACTGGCCGTAATGCTTCGGCTCGCGCTTCTGCATGTCGAGCGTCGGGATCCAGCGCGGCCATTCCTGCTTGTCGCCGACCGCCACGGTGCCCTTGAACTGCAGCCCTTCGCGGCCGACAGCGATGGCATAGCGGCGCGCAGTGGAAAACGACTCGACGAGGTAGAGGCGACGGGCGCTGGTGTCGATCACGATGGTACCCGGCTCATAGCCGGTGAACGTGACGTCCTGCGGCACGAATTCCGGCTTCACCTTGAAGGGCCGCTTGGCGTCCTTCTTGGCCAACGCCGAATCGAGCGCGCGTGTCTCTGGCAGATAGCTGATCGAGGACACCGAGGCGCCGCCGAACAGGCCTGCGAACAGCCCACCGCTGCTCGTCTGCTTCTGGCCGGGCTGCTCACTGCGCAATTCACCGTTGTTGCCGGTGGCGGTAATGTTCATGGCTTCCGCCGGGATCGGCTCCTCGGCCTTGACCGGAACGAGCGGCGCTATCGGCTCCAGCGGCGCAAGGATGTTGGTGGTCTTCTTGGCCGGTTTGGCGTCGGCGACTTCAGATGCGGCCGCCCCGCCGCCCTTCTTGGCGAGCCATTCCTGGCGCGCCGCGTCTGCCTTGGCCTTTGCCGCCTCGCGCATCGCCAACTTGCGAGCCTCGAGCGCCTTCTGCTTGGCGGCTTCCTTGTCGGCCACGATCTTGGCCTCGAGCTTGCTGATCTGCGCAAGGTCGTCCGAAGTCGGGTTTTTCTTCTTCTTGAGAAGCCTCAGCTGCGATGCGTCGCTCTTGGCGGCGACGACCGGAATTGCGTCGGTCGTCTCTACCGACGGGGAAGTGGCCAGGTTTGCCGGTCCGGCAAAGGCCGCGGAGCCCATGCCGAGGACGGCACAGACTCCCAGGAGGATGAAGCTGCGAAGCTGCATGGCGAAGATCCGATTGTCAAAAGCAAGTTGCCCACGGCATCGCCCGGCGCCCCCCAAGGACGCCGATAAAGTGCCGCGGGCAATCTATAATCGATTAGCCGTCATCGCCTCAAGCTGAGGCAGGCGCCACGCCCGGTTGAATCTTTGTGATCGGACGCGCATTTGCCGCGACTGTGTTCAAAGAACCACAGATCGCGGCCCGGTTTCCTTGGCCGGCTACTGGTTCGGAACCTGCGGCGTGACCGGCAAGGTGACGCCGTTGGCTGCAGGCGCCGGCGCAGCCGGAGCAGCCGTTGTCGCCGGAGCCGGCGCAGGCGCCATGGTGCCGTTGGCAAGAGGCGTCGTGGTTGTCGTACCGCCCGACGGAGCTGCGGGAGTCGTACCGCTGGCCGGAGACGCGGGCTTGGAGGTGCCCACCGGCCCATTGGAACCCGGCAGCTGGTTGAGCACGCCGCTGCCCTGGCTCGACGTCGCAGGCCGGTCGAGAATGTCGATCGGCTTCTCGCCGTAACGGGCAAGGATCGACAGCGCCAGCGAAGTGACGAAGAACGCAGCCGCCAGGATCGCGGTCGCGCGGGTCAGCGCATTGGCAGCGCCGCGCGCCGTCATGAAACCGGAACCGCCGCCGATGCCCAGACCGCCGCCTTCGGAGCGCTGCAGCAGCACCACGCCGACAAGGGCGAGCACGACCATGAGGTGGATGACGATCAGTACGGTTTCCATAATTTATCCTGGCGAGGCCAAGCGCTGCCGCGCATACGACCGGTGTTTTGGAGGCGGCTCCTTACAATGCTTTGGCGGCATTTCCAAGCCCGTGGCCGGGAATATGGGAAGCAATGCGGCCAATACAACGATTTATGCCGCTGAAGCCGAGGTGACGGTCTCTAGGAGATATTCATGTAGGCTTCCGCAATCGCGAGGAAGTCGGCCGCCTTCAGGCTGGCGCCGCCGACCAGCGCGCCGTCGACATTCTCGACGCCGAGCAGTTCCACCGCGTTGGACGGCTTGACCGAGCCGCCATAGAGAATGCGCATCCTGGCCGCGGCATCGCCGAGCAAGCCGGTCAGCTTGCCGCGGATATGCGCATGCGCCTCGGCGACGTCGGCCGCCGTCGGGGTTAAGCCGGTGCCGATCGCCCACACCGGCTCATAGGCAATGATGGTGTTCGCAGCGGTAGCGCTGGTCGGAACTGATCCTTCGAGTTGGCGCGACAGGACATCGAGCGTGGCGCCAGCCTCGCGTTCGGCGCGCGTCTCGCCGATGCAGATGATGGCCACCAGCCCTGCCCGCCAGGCTGCCGATGCCTTGGCATGGACCGTCGCATCGTTGTCGCCGAACAGTTCGCGGCGCTCGGAATGGCCGACAATGACGTGGCTCGCGCCGGCGTCCTTCAGCATCTCGGCGGAAATCTCGCCGGTAAAGGCGCCGTTCTCCTTGGGATGGCAATCCTCTCCACCGGCCCGCACCGGCGTGCGCGACAGGATCTCGGCGGCGCGCTGGAGCAACGTCGCCGGCACGCACACCAGCGCTTCGGTCTCGGCGTCGAGGCCGCTCATGAACCCGTTGCCAATCGACCGCAGCTCGTTGAGCGAGGCGCTGGTGCCGTTCATTTTCCAGTTGCCGGCGACAAGGGGGCGGATTCCAGGGGTCATGGGACGCGTTCTCCGAGCGACATTAAGCAGCGCCCTCACTACCAAAATCAGGTCACAAAGCAATCGACAGTGGACCGGAAGGGCGCTATTGCGCTTGTTTCAGACTCGGCGCATGCGAAAATGCGCAAAACTCGGAAGTATGCATGCTTGGTATATTGAGAAGCGCGGCGGGTACCTGGGTCGCGAAGGCGTTGCTGTCCTTGCTGGTGGTGAGTTTCCTCGCCTGGGGCGCCACCACACGCATGGTGGGTGGCGTGCTGGGCGGTCATCACGCGGTGATCACCGCCGGCGGCACCGAGGTCTCGATCAACGAGTACCGCCTCGCCTATGATCGCCAGCTCAGCCTGCTTTCCCAGCAATATGGCCAGCGCGTCACCCAGGAACAGGCCAAGCTGCTCGGCGTCGACAACCAGGTGCTGGCGCAGCTCGTGTCGGGCGCCGTGCTCGATGAACAGGCGCGCAAGCTTGGCCTCGGCCTTTCCAAGGACCGGCTGGCCGAGCTGACGCGCGAGGATCCGGCTTTCAAGGGCCCGAGCGGCCAGTTCGATCGCCGGACGTTCGAATACCTCCTTCGCCAGCTCAACATGCGGCCCGAGGATTATCTCAAGAACCGCTCGCAGGTGGCCGTGCGCCAGCAGATCGTCGAGGCGATCTCCGACGGGCTGAAAGTGCCGCAGACCTTCCTCAAGGCGGTCTCGCTCTATCGCGGCGAGGACCGCACGATCGACTATCTGGTGCTGCCGAAAACGCTGGTGCAGCCGATCGAGGCGCCGTCCGACAGCGCCCTCAACGCCTATTTCGACGCCAACAAGAAGAACTACGCCGCGCCGGAATACCGCAAGTTCTCCTATGTCCGGCTGGAACCGCAGGACATCGCGGACCCGTCGGCGGTGACAGACCAGCAGGTGAGCGAGGACTACAAGAAGAATATCGCGCGCTACACGACGCCCGAGATGCGCACCATCGAGCAGTTGGTGTTCAAGACGCCGGATGCGGCCAAGGCGGCTTTGGATTCGCTGAAGGCCGGCGCCACCTTCGACAAGCTCGTCACCGCCGAAGGCAAGACGCAGGCCGACACGCTGCTCGGCACGCTGTCCAAGGACAAGATCGCCGACAAGGCGGTCGCCGACGCGGCCTTCTCGCTCAATGCCAACGAGGTGAGCCAGGTCGTCCAGGGCGCTTTCGGTCCCGTGCTCCTGCGCGTCACGGAGATCAAGCCGCAAGTCGTGAAGCCGCTTTCGGAAGTGTCCGCTCAGATCCGCAAGGACCTGGCGCTCGGCGAGGCAAGCCGTATCCTGCTCGACGTGCATGATAGTTACGAGGATACCCGCGCCTCGGGCGCCTCGCTTGCCCAGGCCGCCGACAAGCTGAAGCTCAAGGTCGTCACCATCGACGCCATCGACCGCACCGGCCAGCGGCCGGACGGCACCGTAGTCAACGACCTGCCGCAATCGGCCGATCTCATCAAGTCGGTGTTCGCGGCCGAGCCCAATACCGAGAATGAAGGCCTGACGACCGCCGACAACGGTTTCGTCTTCTACGAGGTGCAGTCGATCACGCCGGCGCGCGACCGCACGCTGGATGAGGTCCGCAAGAAGGTCGTGGCCGACTGGACGGAAGCCGAGACCGACAAGCGGCTCGACGCGAAGGCGCAGGAGCTCGAGAAGCGCCTTAAGGCCGGCACCACGCTCGACGTCATCGCCGGCGAGCTCAAGCTCGAGAAACAGACCAAGCGTGGCCTGAAGCGCGAAGCCGACGACGCCGATTTCGGCAAGGAGGGTGCCGCGGCCATGTTCGGCGTCGGCGAAGGCGGCACCGGCCTGATCCCCTCGCCCACCGGCGACGGCCAGATCCTGTTCAAGGTCGCCGAGGTCTTCGAGCCGGCCGGCGCCGACGGCAGCACGGTGCCGGACGAGGCGCAGAAATCCTTCGGTGCCGGCATGTCCGACGACCTGCTCGACCAGCTGGTGGCGCAGCTGCAGTCGCAATATGACGTTCGCATCGATCCGAACGCCGTTTCGCAAGCACAGACACGATGAGCGCGCTGAAGACACATATCGCCAAGGTCGCCACCGGCACCGCGCTTTCCTTCGAGGAAGCACGCGAGGCGTTCGACATCATCATGTCGGGCGATGCGACGCCCGGCCAGATCGGCGGCTTCCTGATGGCGCTGCGCGTGCGCGGCGAGACCGTGGGCGAGATATCCGGCGCGGTCGCCACGATGCGCGCCAAGATGCTGCGCGTCGAGGCGCCGCAGGGCGCCATCGACATCGTCGGCACCGGCGGCGACAATTCGCACTCGGTCAACATCTCGACTGCTTCGGCCTTCGTCATCGCCGCCGCCGGCGTGCCGGTCGCCAAGCACGGGAATCGCGGCCTGTCCTCGCTGACCGGCTCCGCCGATGTGCTGACGGCGCTGGGCGTCAGAATAGATATCTCGCCGGAAATGATCGGCCGCTGCATCCACGAGGCCGGCGTCGGCTTCATGTTCGCGCCGGCGCATCATCCGGCGATGAAGCATGTCGGGCCGACCCGCGTCGAGCTTGGCACGCGCACCATCTTCAATCTGCTCGGACCGCTGTCGAACCCCGCCGGCGTCAGCCGCCAGATGGTCGGCGTCTTCCTGCCGGAATGGATCATGCCGGTGGCCGAGACGCTGAAGGCGCTAGGCGCCGAGCACGCCTGGGTCGTCCATGGCGACGGCTATGACGAGATCACGACCACGGGCGAGACGCAGGTTGCGGAGCTTGCCGGCGGTGAGATCCGCACCTTCACCCTGACGCCGGAAGCCGTCGGGCTGAAGCGGCACACCAAGGAAGAGCTGCGCGGCGGCGACGCGGCCTACAACGCCAGGCAACTGCGCGATATGTTGGGTGGCGCCGCCGGCGCCTATCGCGACACGGTGCTGATGAACGCCGGCGCCGGTCTGGTTGTGGCCGGCAAGGCGACGACGCTTGCCGACGGCATCGCGGCGGCAGCGCAAGCGATCGACAGCGGCCGCGCCCTTGCGGTGCTGGACAAGCTCGTCGAGATTTCGAACGGATAAGGCCTTGTCGGACATCCTGCGCAAGATCGAAGCCTATAAGCGCGAAGAGATCGCGGCGGCGAAGGCGAAAATACCGCTGGCCGAGATCAAGGCGCGGGCAAAGGATGCCGGTGGGACGCGCGGTTTTTTGGCGGCGCTCGAGGCGAAGCGAACAGCGGGGAGCTTCGCGCTGATCGCCGAAATCAAGAAGGCCAGCCCTTCCAAGGGGTTGATCCGTGCCGATTTCGATCCGCCGGCGTTGGCCAAGGCCTATCAGCAAGGTGGCGCCGCGTGCCTTTCGGTGCTGACCGACGCACCGTCTTTCCAGGGCGCTCCGGAATTCCTGACGGCCGCGCGCGCAGCGGTGCGCCTGCCGGCCCTCCGCAAGGATTTTCTGTTCGATCCCTATCAGGTCCATGAAGCACGCGCCTGGGGCGCCGATGCGATCCTCATCATCATGGCGAGCGTCGACGACGCGCTGGCCAGCGAGCTCGAAGCGACCGCCTTCGAGCTCGGCATGGACGCACTGATCGAGGTGCATGATGAGAATGAGATGCAGCGCGCGCTTACTTTGTCTTCGCGGCTGATCGGCATCAACAACCGTGATCTCAGAACCTTCCAGACCAGCCTCGACGTTTCGGAGCGCCTGGCCGCCATGGTGCCGGCGGATCGGCTGCTGGTCAGCGAGAGCGGCATCTTCACGCATCAGGATTGCCGCCGGTTGGAGAAGAGCAAGATCGGTACTTTCCTCGTCGGCGAGAGCCTGATGCGGCAGGCTGACGTAGCTGCCGCGACCAAGCTTCTGCTGACAGGCAAGGCAGCGGCCGAGGCCGTTTGAGAATGCCCGCCCTCACCCACCTCGGCGCCAAGGGCGAAGCCAATATGGTCGATGTCGGCGACAAGGCCGAAACGACCCGTACGGCAATCGCCGAGGGTTTTGTCTCGATGCGGCCCGAAACGCTGGAGATGATTCTGGCCGGCGACGCCAAGAAGGGCGATGTGCTGGGCACCGCCCGCATCGCCGGGATCATGGCGGCGAAGAAGACGCATGCGCTGATCCCGCTTTGCCATCCGCTGCTTCTGACCAAAGTGGCCGTCGAGATCGAGCCGGACCATTCGCTGCCCGGCCTCAAGGTCACAGCGCTCGCCCGCGTCACAGGCAAGACCGGCGTGGAGATGGAAGCGCTGACCGCCGCCTCGGTCGCCTGCCTCACCATCTACGACATGGCCAAGGCGGTGGATCGCGGCATGGTGATTTCCGGTGTCCGGCTGGTCGAGAAGACCGGCGGCAAATCCGGTGACTACAAGGCGGATGCCTGATGGCGCTGGTACCGGTCGCCGAAGCGCTCGCGCGCCTGCTCGACGGCGCAGCGCCTTTGCCGGGCGAAAGCATTCCGCTGGCGGACGCGGCCGGGCGGGTCCTGGCGGAACCGGTTGTGGCGCTGCGCACGCAGCCGCCCTTCAACGCCTCGGCGATGGATGGTTATGCTGCGCGTTCCGCCGACGTCGCTTCAGCGCCGGCGCAACTGGAAGTGATAGGCATGGCGCCTGCCGGGCGCGGCTTCTCCGGAACAGTCGGCGAAGGCCAGGCCGTGCGCATCTTCACCGGCGCGCCGCTGCCTGAAGGCGCCGACACCATCGTCATCCAGGAAAACGTCCGCGACTTAGGTGGCGGCAAGATCGAGGTGATGGAGCCGACCGCCGAAGCCCGCAATGTGCGCCGCCGCGGGCTCGACTTCGGCGAGGGCGATGTGCTGCTCGAAAAAGGTCGCTTGCTCGATGCGGCGGCTCTTTCGCTGGCGGCCTCGGCCAACCACCCTGCCTTGAATGTCGTGCGCCAGCCGCTGGTCGCGATCATCGCCACCGGCGATGAATTGCTGCCGCCGGGCAGCGCGCTCGGCCCAGATCAGATCATTTCCTCCAATGGCTATGGCGTTGCCGCCGCCGCCCAGTCGGTCGGCGCGCGGGCGCTCGATCTCGGCATCGCCGCCGACCGCAAGGAGGCGATCGCCGCGCTGGTCAGGAAAGCGGTCCAGGCGGGCGCCGATGTCATCGTCACGCTCGGCGGCGCCTCGGTCGGCGACC
The DNA here is from genome assembly GCF_003997405.1 of Mesorhizobium sp. M2A.F.Ca.ET.042.01.1.1. NCBI lineage: Bacteria > Pseudomonadati > Pseudomonadota > Alphaproteobacteria > Hyphomicrobiales > Phyllobacteriaceae > Mesorhizobium > Mesorhizobium sp. M2A.F.Ca.ET.042.01.1.1. The sequence goes on along the minus strand of NZ_RZRX01000064.1, from coordinate 6,103 downwards.
ACGACCTGATCCATGACGTGCTGACCGGGGAAGGCATGCGGCTCGACTTCTGGAAGATCGCCATGCGCCCCGGCAAACCGTTGATGTTCGGCCGGCTTGGCAATGTCCGCTGCATCGGCCTCCCAGGCAATCCGGTGGCCAGCATCGTCTGCTCGCAGCTCTTCCTGAAGCCGCTGCTTGCCCGGCTCGGCGGCCGCAATTTCAGGCAGGACGTGCGAACGGCCAGGCTGGGCGCCGCGATGCCGGCCAACGATCTCAGGCAGGACTATGTTCGCGCCGTGGTGCGCGAAGACGCCGGCACGCTGGTCGCGACGCCTTTCGGCATCCAGGACTCCTCGATGCTCAGGATGCTCGCCGACGCCAACGGCCTGATCTTGCGCGAGCCCTTCGCGTTAGCCGCGGAGGTTGGCGCCGAATGCAGCGTGCTTATGCTGCGCTGATAGATCGACAACGCCGGTCGTTCATAATCGGCGACGTCGATAGTTATTCGTCCACCAGCGTTCGGGTCAGGGGATGCTCCGGATCTGCGAGACCATCGACGACGTTGAAATGATGCCGATCCGGCTCGACAACTGACTGGGCAGCGGCGCCAAGCCCGGTCCAGATGTTGGCGAGCAAGGCGCTCTGGCGCAGGAACTCCGAGCGCTCGCCACCGCCGACCCAACAGGTGATGCGGGTTCCTTGCACGGGCCGCAGCAGCGCCGGGCTTTCGCTCAACGCTTCCCGCTCGTCGATGTTCAGCGTCTCGTTCAAAGCCGTGAACATCAACGGCCGAAGGTCGTGCAGGCCTGAAATCGAAACGACCATGCGTATGCGTTTCGCCACCATGGCGCCCAGCGGCGAAGTCGTCGTCACCATCCGGCTGGCGAGATGTCCGCCGGCCGAGTGACCGGTCAGCATCAGCGGGCCATCGACCATGGCCGCCGCCTTGCCGATCGCGGCCGCGACTTCATTGACGATGCCGCCGATCCTGGTCCGCGGGCACAGCGTATAGGAAGGCATGGCGACGGCAAAGCCGCGACCGACAGCGCCGGCGGCCAGATGCGACCAGGATGTCTTGTCCGATTCCATCCAGTAGCCGCCATGGATGAACACGACGAGCCCCTTCGATGCGGCAGGCGGAAGGAAGAGATCGAACCGGCTGCGCGGCGCCTCGCCATAGACGATGTCGAGCCGCGCCCTGCCCTGCGCCAACAGCTTTTCGCGAAATGCCTGAGCTGGGCCGTCCCAGGCCGCCGGCCAGCGGTCGCCCCCAGCGATGTTCGCGCCGTTGGCGTAGGCGTCATCCCAGTCGACAATGCGGTGTCCCAGCACCGGCCCCTCCCGCGATCAGATCGATTTCGAGTTGTCTTTGTTCGGCATGCCATTCGAAGTCAGGTGACGGCCTCCTTGATCGCATAGCGCGCCTCCTGCCAGGCGCCCGTGCGCAGGATGTCTTCCAGCACCTCGACGGCGTCCCAGACGTCCCGGTAGCCGACATAGAGCGGCGTGAAGCCGAAACGGACGGTCGACGGAGCGCGGAAATCGCCGATCACGCCACGCTCGATCAAGGCGCGCATCACCTGGTAACCATGCGGATGGGCGAACGACACCTGGCTGCCGCGCTCGGCCCCGTTGCGCGGGCTTTCCAGCTGGAGACCGAAAGCGCCGCATCTGGCTTCGACAAGCCGGATGAACAGATCCGTCATCGCGACGCTTTTCTCGCGCACGGCCGTCATGTCGACTTCGTCCCAGAGATCCAGCGAACCTTTCAGCGCCCGCATCGACAACACCGGCTGCGTCCCGCACAGGAATCGCCGGATGCCTGAGCCGGCGGCATAACCCTGCTCGAACGCGAAGGGCCGGGCATGGCCCCACCAGCCGCTGAGCGGCTGGCTGATGTGGGGATGATGGCGAGTGGCGCCGTAGATGAAGGCCGGCGCGCCCGGTCCGCCATTGAGATATTTGTAGGTGCAGCCGATCGCGAAATCGGCATTCGAGCCATCGAGATCCACCGGCAGGGCGCCGGCCGTGTGGCAGAGGTCCCAGACGATCAACGCGCCAGCGTCATGGGCCTTGCGGGTCAGGGCCGCCATATCGCGCAACCGGCCGGACTTGTAATTGACGTGGTTGACCAGGATGACCGCGACACGGTCGTCGATCAGTTCCTCGATCGTCGGCGCATCGACGCCTTCGAGCCGCAGCACCGTGCCGGGCCGCGTCGAGGACACCCCCTCCGCCATGTAGAGGTCGGTCGGAAAGCTGTCGCCTTCGGCGACGATCACCGGGCGGTCCGGTCGCATTGCGAGCGCCGCATGCAGGACCTTGTAGATGTTGATCGAGGTGGTGTCGCATACCACAGTCTGGCCAGGCGCGGCGCCGATCAGACGCCCGAGCCGGTCGCCCAGCTTGACAGGCATGTCGAACCAGCCGGCGGTGTTCCAGGCACGGATGAGATCCTGCGCCCATTCCTGCTTCGCGGCCGTCTCGATCTCGTTGAAGACATTGATTGAAGCAGCGCCCAGCGAATTGCCGTCGAGATAAATCACCCCTTCCGGCAGGACGAAGCGATCGCGCAAGGGGCGCAGCGGGTCCGCGGCATCCATCGCCTCGACCTCGGCAAGATCGGGAATTCCCCTCATTGTGCTACCGCCTCCATTTCGACCCAGGCCGCTACATCCCTCCGGCGGCCAACGGTTGTCCCATCACCGTCCGCAACCCGGCAAGAACCTTCTGTCCTATGTTAGCTGGTCCATAGACGGCAAAGGCTGAGGATCGGAATCGTAGCCAAGGTTGGCATTTTGAGTTCGTTTCGTTCACGGTACGGCACATGGTTGCGTCAGCTGACGGGATCCCTTCAGCACCTTCGCGACGATGTCGGCTCTCAATTTCAGCATAAGGAGAATTGCAAAATCGAGCGGAATCAATGACACAGCCCAACCGGTGGCGGCCGGGCAGCGTCCGATGCAACATTCTTTCGGCAGCCTTAAGAAATTCATTAAACTTTAAACGGTTGCGGAACACAACTGGAACAGATAGTGTTTGTTCTGGGTTTGTTTTTCTGATTCTGGTTTCGGAACCCGTGGGGGCCGCCAATGCTGACGCGCAAACAACATGAACTCCTGATGTTCATCCATGAACGCCTGAAGGAGAGCGGGATCCCTCCATCCTTCGACGAGATGAAGGAAGCGCTCGACCTCGCCTCGAAGTCCGGCATTCATCGGCTGATCACGGCGCTGGAAGAACGCGGTTTCATTCGCCGGCTACCGAACCGGGCGCGCGCGCTGGAGGTCTTGCGCCTGCCCGACTCGATCGCGCCCGGCCTGAATGCCGCGAAGAAATTTTCGCCAAGCGTCATCCAGGGCGGTCAGGGCAATCTAAGCCGCCAGGTCAAGCCGGCAGCGCCCTCGCGTACGCCGACACCCAGCAATGATGACGACGCCGCTTCAGCGGTGTCCATTCCGGTGATGGGCCGCATCGCCGCCGGTGTGCCGATCGACGCCATCCAGCACCAAACGCATTCGATCTCGGTCCCGCCAGACATGATCATGGGCGGCGAGCACTATGCGCTGGAGGTCAAGGGCGACTCGATGATCGAGGCTGGCATCTTCGACGGCGACACCGTCATCATCCGCAACGTCAGCACGGCAAGCCCGGGCGAGATCGTGGTGGCGCTGGTGGATGACGAGGAGGCAACGCTCAAGCGCTTCCGCCGCAAGGGCGCCTCGATCGCGCTGGAGGCCGCCAACCCGGCCTACGAGACCCGCATCTTCGGGCCGGATCGGGTCAAGGTACAGGGCAAGCTCGTCGGGCTGATCCGCCGCTACTGATCCGGCTGCGAGGGCTTGGCCCTCTCAGGCTTTTCATAAGGTGGCAGTCCCCTCGCTTCGCGGGTATATTTGCGCTGCTCGTGCCAGGGCCGATATGGCTTTTCGACCGCATATTGGATGGCTGCTCGCGCTGTTGCCGATTGTGGATCGAAGAAGACGGCGGCGCTGCCGTCACGCGCCAGTTGGCGCTTGGTGACGACAAGCACGCGCTGATCCCAACAGGGATTGTAGGCCGTCGCATCGTTGATGACGATGAGGTCGGCAAAACCGCAGGCGGGCCGTGCGCTGTCGCGGTTTTCGGCGAGCGCGACGATCGCGCCGGAAGGATGCCGGCCAATGCAGAGGTCGCCGGTGCAGTAGAAGGGCGAGCCGGGCGGCAGGTCGACCGGGTCGGCGATATCGAGAGCGTCCTTGGCGAATGTCTCGGGCGGCACGATGCCCTCGGCCTTCAGCGCCCGCTTCCAATTGTCAGTGGTGAACTCGTTGGAGCGTTCGCGGTTGACGGCAAGCTCGCCGCCGCCGATCGGCATCGCCACGAGATGCGCGTCCTCCGAGATCAGCACGTCCGGGGTGCGCACATGCGGGATCGCCAGCAGCGCGGCGAGCGCGAAGGGCACAGCGGCGAGCCTCAGCCAGGTGGTGGCCATGGTCGCGATGACGAGCGCGATTGTCGCCAGCAGCACCGACTGGATCGAGATCAATCCCACGGCATCGACGGGCGAGCGCTCGGAAATCCATGCCGAAATGGCGATCATCGCTGTCAGGCCCTTGCCCATCACATAGAGGAAGGGACCGTCGAAGCCGAACGGCATGGCGAGCGCGCTCAACACGGCGAACGGCATGACGATCAGCGAGACGATCGGCATGACCGCCAGATTGGCGAGCAGGCTGAGCGGCGACACGCGCTGAAAATGCCAGATCGCAAACAGCAATGTCGCGCTGCCGGCGACGAGCGAGGTCACAGCGGCGCCGCCCACGCCAACCGCCAGTTTCCGGGACAGGAACCTCAGGAACGAACGCTTCACCGGCGGCGCGGTCGTTTTGCCGGCGCGATAATCGGCAAAGCCGGCATAGGCGCCGACCAGGGCCGCGGTGGCGGCGAAGGACATCTGGAAGCTCGGGCCGACCACTTCATGTGGCGAGACAAGGATGACGGCAATCGCCGAGATCGCCAGGTTGCGCATCGTCAACGCCGCGCGGTCGAAGAGCACCGCTACAAGCATGACCGCAAGCATGATGAAGCTTCGCTCGGCCGCCACCACGATGCCGGAGATGCCGAGGTAAGCGGCGATCGAGGCCAGCGCGATCGCCGCGGCGTATTTCTTCACCGGGCGGCGGGACGAGAAATCGGGAAACAGCGCGAAGGCGCCGCGCAGCAGGAACATGATCGTGCCGGCCACCAGCGCCATGTGCAGGCCGGAGATCGAGATGATGTGATAAATGCCGGTCCGTCGCATCGACTCGTTAATCGCTTCCGGAATGCCCGCGCGCACGCCGACAATCAGCGCCGCCGCGATCTCGCCCTCTGACCCACCAATGCTGCTCCGAATGTGGTCGGCGATCCCTTCGCGCGCGTTTTCTATGGCCGATGCAATGCTTGCGCCCAACGGCACCCCCGTCGACGCAGACGGAGTCGGCGCAATCAGCTTTGGATCGCCCAGGAAAAAGCCGCTGCCGCCAATGCCGGCAAAATAGCTGTCGAAGGAAAAGTCGTAGCTGCCCGGCCGGACCGGACCGGTCGGCGGCAGCAGCTTGGCATAACCGGTCAGCATCGATCCGGCGGTCATGCCGGGCGGGATCCTGCGCGCCGACAGCCGAACGCGGTCCGGCGCGTAGCGCAACGTCGGGTGCTCGGTGGATATCAGATCGATGGTCAGCCGCACACGGCCATTGGCCATCGCTTCGGCGGTGACCAGGCGGCCGGTCAGCCGGGTCTGGATTTCGGACCCCAGCATCGGCGTCGCCATCCGCCAGGTCTCCACCTTGGCCGCGAGAAAGCCGAGCGCGCAGAACAGCGATGCCATGAAGACAAGGTGCGCTTTCTGCCAGGAGCGCGACACTGCCGCGCAGACAGCCATCAGGGCCACCGCCGCAAGCGGCCTGTAGAGATCCGGCTCGGTGCTCAGCGAGAAGTAGTAGATGACGCCGGCGGCCAGGAACACCGGCACCAGCAGAAAGCCGACGCCGCGGTCGAGCTCGGTAGTGGCAGCGACCGCAACGCTTCGGCGCAGCGCGGGAAGCGAAACGCGGCCAAACTGTTTGCGGATTCGGCCTACGGTACCTGTTGCTGGCTC
>NZ_RZRX01000649.1:0-472 GCF_003997405.1 Mesorhizobium sp. M2A.F.Ca.ET.042.01.1.1 | reverse complement strand
CCTTATCACCGCAGCCAAAAACCCTCGCCAGCCAATGGATGTTGGCAGCGCTAATTCCCTTGTCGTTGTCTTGAAACCAAAGCTGCACTGTTCTGAGATCGACCCCGATCCGGTTGGAATCGATCTGCGAAATCGCCTCTGCAAGAAGCTCGGGCGTCCATGGGCCTGCAGGAAACCCATCTTTGCCCAATGGCCGACCAGCTCCTGCTGCTGCTAATCGTTTGAATAATTCCTTGAGATCACTCCCGTCTCTCGGTGGCGGAAGAAATAACTTTCCATTCTTAAACAACAACTTGCAGGCTCGGATTTCGCTTCGTTTCGTATCCTATCGTGCCATCGTTCCCGATCAACGTATTTCTCAATTCGATGCAACGGGCGAGGGGCGGGCCGCGAATCACTCGGAGCAGGACGATGGCTGTTGAACTATGGTGCAGCAACGAACAAGCGCAGGCGGCGGACGCAGTCGTGGACC
>NZ_RZRX01000648.1:0-473 GCF_003997405.1 Mesorhizobium sp. M2A.F.Ca.ET.042.01.1.1 | reverse complement strand
GGAAATGGCCTCTGTCGCTCGCGTTTCACCGCCGGACGGCCGCGTTTTGACGCCAGATCGACGAGAATTCGCGTTCATTGAGCGGACCGGGTCTGCGGCCAATTCCCGGACAGCGGCCAGCGGATGGCCTCTCCCGTCGAGCAGAACGCCGAAATTCACGACAATCGGGCTTCCGGACGAAATCTCGCGCATCCCTTGTGCGGCTGCGCGTAGTCGAGGTCGGTTCCGGGAGAGAACGAAATGACACTCTAAGGGGCAAGAAAGCCCGTTCCGATCGAACCCACGTGGATTTTGATGCGGGTAGGCCTTGATTTGCAGGGTGCGGCCGTTGTCCAAAACAGACTATACTCAAGAGCGGCCAGAGGAGGACGGGTCTGTGAGCGACCAGGAATTGCAGCACATCATCACCAAATCACGGGACGCCAAACACGGCGGGGTTGGAGTCTTGTCTACAAACGAGAAGCTAGCCCCCG
>NZ_RZRX01000647.1:0-478 GCF_003997405.1 Mesorhizobium sp. M2A.F.Ca.ET.042.01.1.1 | reverse complement strand
GCCTGAAGTCATCCCGACCCGCCCGGCCCCGCGAGCGCCGGGTGGCGGCGAGGCTGCTTGATGGCAACGGCCTCGCGCTCGGCACCCTGCTTGCCGCGTTGCTGGCCGCCGATGCCTCGACCCTGGTCAGGATTGCCGATCTTCCAATCGGCGCCGGTGCCACCAACGGCCTTGGCAATACCGGAAATTTCAACGGCAATGGGAATACCGGCAACTTCAACGGCAACGGCAACAGCGGCAATTTCAACGGCAACGGCAATGCCGGGAGCTTCAGCGGCAATTTCAATGGCGGCAGCATCAACGGCAACGCCAATTGCGGCAACGGCCACGGCAACGGCTACGCGTCCGACGGCAACGGCAACGGTACGGTAGCGGCCGGCAATCCGGACCTCTGCCGGTTCTTGAAGGAGCTGAACGGCCGGCTGGGACTACCGCCCGGCACGATTCCGGATTTCGACTAGAGGGCATCGTCCGCAAG
>NZ_RZRX01000646.1:0-485 GCF_003997405.1 Mesorhizobium sp. M2A.F.Ca.ET.042.01.1.1 | reverse complement strand
CCATGGATACGATCCATGTTCTGGGCAAGGGCCGGCGCGAGCGAGTGCTGCCCCTCTGGAAGGAAACGCAGACGGTCCTGAAAGACTGGCTGCGAATCCGACCCCCCACCAAGGACAGGGCGGTCTTCCTCAACGGCCGCGGCGAAGCCATGGGTCGCCACGGCTTCGCCAGCCGCCTCGCGGCGCACATAGAGACCGCCCAGCGTTCGGCTCCGAGCCTGGTGCACAAAAAAGTCACGCCTCATGTGCTGAGGCACACCTGCGCAATCCACACGCTTGAGGCCACCGGTGACATCAGACGGGTGGCGCTCTGGCTGGGCCACAGCAGCGTCCTTAGCACGGAGATCTATCTACGGATCGATCCGGCCGAGAAGCTAGACATCCTCGACGCCGGTGCCCCGCCGCAGATCAAGAAGGGCACGTTCACGGGCGTATCCGATCGCCTGCTGGCCATGCTGACCACCGCGCGGACGTCATAGTTATGT
>NZ_RZRX01000645.1:0-486 GCF_003997405.1 Mesorhizobium sp. M2A.F.Ca.ET.042.01.1.1 | reverse complement strand
TGCGGCCCGGCGGGCGGACGTTCTTCAATTTGACCAGGCCGGGATTGGCCGCGAGCTCGTCGTCGGTAATCAAACGGGTGAAGACCGGATGGTCGGCGCGCACCAGCTCCATCAGCCGGGCCGTCACATCTTCCTTGGTGAAGCCGGTGTCGGGGATATCGAAGTCGACACGGCTGTCGTCCTCGGCGACCGCCGCTCCGGTGATCGGAAACGGGCAAACGACGGTCAGCAGGTGGCAGGCGGTATGCATGCGCATCAGAAGGTGCCGCCGCTCCCAGTCGATCGAGAGCTTCAGCCTTTCGCCGACTGCGGGGAGCGGCTGCTCCGGCGCCGGCACATGGATGATCTCGTCCTTGGTCTCGCCGGTGATTGTGGCGGCGATCGCGATGCGGCCGCCGTCCGCTCGTTCGAGCGTGCCGGTATCGCCCGGCTGTCCACCCGACGTGGCGTCGCAGATGGTGAGGTCGAGACGGATGCCACCCCGAT
>NZ_RZRX01000644.1:0-488 GCF_003997405.1 Mesorhizobium sp. M2A.F.Ca.ET.042.01.1.1 | reverse complement strand
GTCGAGCAGGGCGGGTTGCAGTCGGCGCGCCCGGCGGCTTGATCTGCTGAGCCACCGATTATCGGTTGCTGGCAGCGGCGTCGCACGGCATTCTCGCCCAAACAGGAGGATTTTCGATGAGCCTTGCCCGTCTGCACAAGGAACCGCTAAGCAACCTGCCCTATTACGAGGAGCGGGTCGACCTTGCTGCCGCCTTCCGCTGGACCGCGCGGCTCAACATGCATGAGGCGGTGGCCAATCACTTCTCGCTGTCCGTCAACGAGGACGGCGCGAAGTTCCTGATGAACCCGAACCAGGTGCATTTCTCGCGCATCAAGGCGAGCGACCTGCTCCTGATCGACGCCAACGATCCCGACACGCTCTCCGGCCCCAACGCGCCGGATCCGACCGCCTGGGGCCTGCATGGCGCAATCCATCGCAACGTCCCGCACGCGCGCTGCGCCATGCATGTCCATTCGATCCACGCCACGGCGCTTGCCTCGCTCCCC
>NZ_RZRX01000643.1:0-512 GCF_003997405.1 Mesorhizobium sp. M2A.F.Ca.ET.042.01.1.1 | reverse complement strand
ACGCGGAGCTGCTGCGCGCCGACGGGCCGCATGCGCCGAGCACCGTACGGCGGAGGCTCTCGAGCTGGTCGACGCTGACCGGATGGCGCGGGCTGAAAGGCAAGTTCAATGCGCCGGGCCTCAGATCGGCGCTGAAGCTGGCCGTGCGGGCCAGTCCGCGACAGCGCAAACGCAAAAGCGCGAAAGCGGTGACCGCGGACGTGCTGTCCGCCCTGGTGCAGGTCTGTGCCGGCGAGCGCCTGGTCGACGTCCGCGACCGCGCCTTGTTGCTGACGGCCTTTGCTTCCGGCGGCCGCCGTCGCAGTGAAGTCGCATCGCTGCGCCTCGAGCAGCTGGTCGAGCAGGATCCCGTCCCGGCCGACCCGAAAAACCCGGACAGCCCGCTTCTCCCCTGCTTGAGGATCAACCTCAGCCGCACCAAGACGACCGAGGCCGACGACGACGCCTTTGCGCTGCTGGTTGGCCGCCCGGTGACGGCTCTGCTGGACTGGCTGGAGCACGCGGGCGTCTCC
>NZ_RZRX01000642.1:0-515 GCF_003997405.1 Mesorhizobium sp. M2A.F.Ca.ET.042.01.1.1 | reverse complement strand
GGCCTGCACTGGCCAAATTGACTCACATTCCGCTCTCCGCCATGCTTGTGACAGCCGCATCCTTCGGCGGCAGAGTGTTCGAGTGAGGCCATGGCCAGTCCCGTCGCCAGAGAAAAGTCCCGCCGCGCCGCGGTGAAGTCGGCGCTCGAGCGCCACAAGGTCTATGTCACCGCGCAGCGTTTTTCCGGCGGCACCTACAGCGCCCGCGTGCTGGTCGACGGCGAGGCCTACTGGGTCGACGAGTTCCGGCTGAGCCAGCTGAAGCAGGGGCTGACCCCGGCCGAGCTGGAATTGACGCCGGCGATTGACGATTGATCTCTTTCCTTTGCTCCGCCGCACTATAGGAAAATCTCAGATGCTGGCGGGACAGCCCCCCTCTCTGTCCTGCCGGACACCTCCCCCTCAAGGGGGGAGATCAGATGTCGCCGCCGGTTTCGCCAATCGCCACCGTTGCAAGAGAGGTGCCGGCGCTCGAACTGCCAATCTCCCCCCTAGAGGGGGAGATGTCCGGCAGG
>NZ_RZRX01000641.1:0-524 GCF_003997405.1 Mesorhizobium sp. M2A.F.Ca.ET.042.01.1.1 | reverse complement strand
GCCGAGGAAGCAGCCAAGGCGGCCCGGCCCAACCTGTTCCGCAAGCCGCATCTCGACGAGATGGGCGCAGACGGCGCCGTGCCGTTGAAGAAGCCGCTCTTCGCCAAGCCCTCGCTCGACGACATGGGCCCCGGCACGGACATGACGACGCCGGCCGGCGCGGTATCGCGCTCGCTGTTCAAGAAGCAGACGGCGCAGGAAGCGCATGGCTCCGACTTCGGCATTCCCGGCGACCGCACCAAGCCGTTGTTCCGCAAGAACTCGCTCGACGAGATGACGGTGCGGCGGACGGAAAAGCCGGTCGAGGGAAAAGTGCCGGCGAAGCCAAAGCCGATCTCGGGAGTTGGCGAGACTGAGCGTGGCGCGAAGGACGACAAGCCAATTGTTCGTCAACGCGCCGGAATCGGCTCCTACGAGGACCCGGCCGACGAGCGCCGCCAGAAGCGGCGTCCGAGCAAGACCGGACGGCCGGGGCAGTAGCGCCATCTTCTCCTTCTCCCCTTGTGGGAGAAGGTGGATCGGCG
>NZ_RZRX01000640.1:0-535 GCF_003997405.1 Mesorhizobium sp. M2A.F.Ca.ET.042.01.1.1 | reverse complement strand
CTCGCTGCAGGTGCTCGGCGCCGTGGCGCAGCTCGAGCGTGCGCTGATCGCCGAACGCACCAAGGCGGGAATGAAGGCTGCCAAGGCACGCGGCCGGCTGGCCGGCAACCCCGGGCTTCGCGAACGGCGTCCCGAAGCTGTCCGGGCGATCGCCGCGGCGCGCGAACGTGCCTACATCGACGATCTCATCACCTCGGCGCAGACCTGGCTGCCGACAGTGCGCCGCTTGCGGCCGCAGCACAGCTGGGACGACGTGGTGCGGGTGCTGAACCGAAAAGGGCACAGCTGGACGATCGAGCGGCTGCGGCGAGCGGTGCACCGGCTGGTCCGCGAGCGCATCGCCGAACCCGCCCTGATCAAACGAGCCCCGCGCCGGCCGCCGGAGGACCGGTTGATGACACTCGTCGCCGGCATTGCTCTCGCCGATCCGGATCTTACATTGATCGAGATCGGCGCTCAGCTGGAACGGATGCATGAACGCACGCCCCGTGGCGGTCGCCAATGGCAGCCGTCGTCGGTCAAGGCACTGCTCGAT
>NZ_RZRX01000063.1:0-26398 GCF_003997405.1 Mesorhizobium sp. M2A.F.Ca.ET.042.01.1.1 | reverse complement strand
CCTCGACATTCTGCGTGGTCACGCGGGTGTCACCCATGTGGCCGGCCATCTTCTTGCCCTTGAACACCTTGCCGGGGTCCTGGCGCTGACCGGTCGAGCCGTGCGTGCGGTGCGAGACCGAGTTACCGTGGGTCGCGCGGCCACCACCCATGTTGTGCCGCTTGATCACGCCCTGGAAACCCTTACCGGTCGAGGTGCCGGTGACGTCGACCTTCTGGCCGGCGACGAAATGCTCGACGGTCAGCTCGGCGCCGACATCGATCATGTTGTCGGCGGAGACGCGGAACTCCGCGAGCTTCGCCTTCGGCTCGACGGAGGCGGCGGCGAAATGGCCGCGCAGCGCCTTCGACGTGTTCTTCACCTTGGCAAGGCCAACGCCGAGCTGGACGGCGGTGTAGCCGTTCTTCTCCTGCGTGCGCTGAGCCACGACCTGGCAGTTCTCCATCTGGAGAACGGTGACGGGAACGTGTTCGCCGGCATCGTTGTAGATGCGGGTCATTCCCACCTTCTTTGCAATCACACCTGAACGCATCGGTTCAATTCCTTTAGAGTTCCGGGCCAGGGGCAGCGCCCCTTACCGCGCTCTCGTTCCCTTAGAGCTTGATCTCGACGTCGACACCGGCGGCCAGATCGAGCTTCATCAAAGCATCGACCGTCTGCGGGGTCGGATCGACGATGTCGAGCAGCCGCTTGTGCGTGCGCATCTCGAACTGCTCGCGGCTCTTCTTGTCGACGTGGGGCGACCGGTTGACCGTGAATTTTTCGATCCGCGTCGGCAGCGGGATGGGGCCGCGGACGTTGGCGCCGGTGCGCTTGGCGGTCGACACGATTTCGCGGGTCGAGGCGTCGAGCACCCGGTGGTCAAACGCCTTAAGGCGGATGCGGATATTCTGTCCGTTCATGCGTCAATTCCTTGTTCTGGCGCGGCGCGGGCAGCTCCCGCGCCCGCGACAGATCCGTTTCAGTCCAATTATTCCTTGATGGTGACGACGATGCCTGCACCGACGGTGCGGCCGCCTTCACGGATGGCGAAGCGCAGCTTCTCTTCCATCGCGATCGGCACGATCAGCTCGACGTCGACGGTGATGTTGTCGCCGGGCATCACCATCTCGGTGCCGGCCGGCAGCGTCACGATGCCCGTCACGTCCGTCGTGCGGAAGTAGAACTGCGGACGGTAGTTGGTGAAGAACGGCGTGTGGCGACCGCCTTCGTCCTTGGTCAGGATGTAGGCTTCGGCCACGAACTTCTTGTGCGGCTTCACCGAGCCCGGCTTGGCCAGAACCTGGCCGCGCTCGACACCTTCACGGTCGATGCCGCGCAGCAGCGCGCCGATGTTGTCGCCGGCCTGACCCTGGTCGAGCAGCTTGCGGAACATCTCAACGCCCGTGCAGGTCGTCTTGGCGGTCGGACGGATGCCGACGATCTCCAGCTCCTCGCCGACCTTGACCACGCCGCGCTCGACGCGGCCGGTCACGACCGTGCCGCGGCCCGAGATCGAGAACACGTCCTCGATCGGCATCAGGAACGGCTTGTCCAGCGGACGAACCGGCGTCGGGATGTAGGCGTCGACCTGGGCCATCAGCTCGCGGATGGCATCCTCGCCGATGGTCTTGTTCGAATCCTCGAGAGCGGCCAGAGCCGAGCCCTTGACGATCGGAATGTCGTCGCCGGGGAACTCGTTCTTCGACAGAAGCTCGCGAACCTCGAGCTCGACCAGCTCGAGCAGTTCGGCGTCGTCGACCTGGTCTACCTTGTTGAGGAACACAACGATCGAGGGCACGCCGACCTGACGGGCAAGCAGGATGTGCTCGCGGGTCTGCGGCATCGGGCCGTCGGCGGCCGACACGACCAGGATCGCGCCGTCCATCTGGGCGGCACCGGTGATCATGTTCTTCACATAGTCGGCGTGGCCGGGGCAGTCGACATGCGCATAGTGACGGTTGGCCGTCTCATACTCGACGTGAGCCGTCGAAATCGTGATGCCGCGCGCCTTCTCTTCCGGGGCCGCGTCGATCTGGTCATAGCGCTTGTATTCGCCAAAATACTTCGTGATCGCCGCCGTCAGCGACGTCTTGCCATGATCGACGTGGCCGATCGTGCCAATGTTCACATGCGGCTTGGTGCGCTCGAATTTACCTTTTGCCATAGTCTCTTTCCTTGGACGGCCTTGACCTTCAGTTCAGTCGAATGCGGGGCGATTAGCGACAACGGCCGAAAAACACAAGTACCTTGTGGCTGAGCGGATTCCCGCTCGACCCGAACCGACGGTCGATTTCAGGGGATGTGGGCGGATATAGGGCTGCCGCGCGTAAAATCAAAGGCTCCGGGCTGGCCCATTGCCGCCGCGCCGCTCTGATCTTGTCGGCGGCATGCAGGTCATTCCATCCAATATCCGCGGTCCATTGTTCATGATCGTTTCGACGGGGTCCTACCTCGTCAACGACACGATGATGAAGCTCGCGACCGCCGGGCTGCCGCCCTATGAGGTGCTGCTGCTGCGTGGTGCCGCCGCGACGCTGTGGGGCGTGCCGCTGCTCCTGATGCTGGGTTATGCCCGGCAGATCCCGCTGCTCTTCGAGCGCAAGGTGCTGCGCCGCAACCTGTTCGAGCTCCTGGCGATCCTCTGCTATGTCGTCGCCCTGGCGAACATGCAGATCGCGGATTCCACCGCGCTCGGGCAGATCACACCGCTCATCGTGCTGGTCGGCTCCTCAATGCTGTTCGGCGAAAGGATCGGCGCAACGCGCATGGCGCTGATCGGCCTTGGCTTTGTCGGAGCGCTCATGGTGGCGCAGCCGACCATGCAGGGCATTTCGGTCTATGCGCTGCTGGCGCTCGGCAACGCCGCCTTCGCGGCCGTTCGCGATATAGCCGGCCGCAAGGTGGGCGCCGAGGTGCCCGGCATGATCGTCGCCATCTCCGCCGTCCTGGTGGTGCTGGTCGGCTCAGGCGCGGCGCATCTCGTCTCCGAGCAATGGGTGATGCCCGAAGGACGCCATCTGCTGCTGATCGCTGGAGCAGGCCTGTTCCTGATCTTCGGCCATTTCTTCATCTTCATGGCCTACCGGCTCGGACCGACAAGCGCGGTCGCGCCCTTCTATTACTGCTTCACCGTATGGGCGGTCATATCCGGACTGCTGGTGTTCGGGCAGTTTCCCAACGCGCTCGCCGTCTGCGGCATCCTGCTGGTCATGGCCAGTGGCCTGGTGATCGTCTCGCTCGACGAGAGGAAGCGCCGATTGGCCATGGTCGCCTGACGACGCGCATCAATCTGGGCTGATCCGACAGGATCGACCCCCAGCAGCCCGGCCGGCTGCGACTTTCTTGGCCTACAGCGTGCGCTTGCCGCTGATCTGGTGATAGGCCCATAGCACGACGATCGAGCCGATGACGGCCACGATCAGGCTCCAGATGTTGAGGCCGGTGACGCCGGCCGAGCCGAAAGCGCTGAAGATCAGCCCGCCGACGATGGCGCCGACGATGCCGAGCACAATGTCCATGATCATGCCCTGGCCGGTCTTGTTGACGATCTTGCTGCCGATGAAGCCGGCGATAAGGCCCAGAATGATCCAGCTGATGATGCCCATAGTTCCCTCCAAATACCCCCGCCCCCGCCATCATGGTCATATGATTGTCAAAAGCTCAAGACAGCTTGAAATTCCGTCGGTTTGCGCCATTCTGAGGCCGGCGGACTTGGCTGGACAAGGAGATCCACGATGGGCCTTTTCGACAATGCCGTTCCCGGCGGGAATATCACCAAACCCCTGATGATCGCGCTCGGCGCGCTTTTGGTCGGCAAGATGCTGAGCGGCAGAAGCGAGGAACCGGCCGCGCCGCAAGCGCCGGCCCCGGCGCCTGCTGGAACCGACGCGTCGGCCGATGGCGGCCTGCTCGGCGGTCTCGGCGGCCTGCTCGGCAAGCTCAAGGATGCCGGCCACGGCAATGTCGCCGACTCCTGGGTCGGCACCGGCCAGAACCAGCCGATCAATCCGGGCGATCTCGGCTCGGCGCTCGGGCCGGCGGTGATCCGCGAGATCGCCCAGCGCACAGGCATGAACGAGCAGGAGCTGCTGCAGCAGCTCTCCACGGCCCTGCCCGGCATCGTCGACAAGCTGACGCCGAACGGCCAGATCCCGCAGAACCATCAGGTCGCTTCGGCCTTCAACAGCTGAGTGGCTGGACGAAAGGCAATGAGCTGCGCGCTACGGCGCGCGGCGTTTTTTGTGCGATTGGCGGCAGGGGCGGGAAATCTGGAGCGGGTAGCGGGAATCGAACCCGCATATTCAGCTTGGAAGGCTGCTGCTCTACCACTGAGCTATACCCGCGCCCTTGCACTGAGGTACCGGATTCACCCGAAAAGCGCCATCCACTTTTCGGTCCGAGACTTTTCGTTTCAGGGCTTCCGGGCCGGCAGTGGTGGAGAGGGTTGGATTCGAACCAACGTAGGCTAAGCCAACGGATTTACAGTCCGTCCCCTTTAACCACTCGGGCACCTCTCCAGTCTGCCGCCGGAGCCATGCAACGAGGCATTTTCGCCGATCCGAAGCCCGAGCAGGATCTTCTCCGAAATCAGCGAAGCGCCTTATGGCGGCAAGGCCGGTGGGTGTCAACCGGCGCGGCGAGGGTTTTTCGAGGATGTCCGGCATTCATTTCTTGAGCCCATATCCTTAGCCGGGCGGGACGGCTATAGAAGCCCGCATGAGCGACGATAAAAGCAACAAGCCCGGCACGCGCAAGGACACCCACTACGCCAAGCTGAGGCGCGCGCATCGAGACCAGAAGGCAGGCGGCGCGCCGGCATTCCGGCCGCGCCAGCCGGTGCCGCCGGGCGAAGGGCCTGGCGACGGGCTGGTGCGGCTTTACGGCCTGCACACGGTGCGGGCCGCCCTCGACAACCCGCGCCGCAAGATCAAAAAGATGCTGGTGACCCGCAACGCGGCGGAGCGGCTGTCGATTCCCGATCTCGCCGCCCTGCCCTTCAAGGCCGAGCTGGTCGAGCCGAAGGACATCGACAGGATCACCGGCTCGGATGCCGTGCACCAGGGCGTGCTGATCGAGGCCGAGCCGCTGAAGCCCAAGCGCCTCGACGCGCTCGGCGGCACCAGGCTGGTGCTTGTGCTCGACCAGGTGACGGACCCGCACAATGTCGGCGCGATCCTGCGCTCCGCCGTCGCTTTCGGCGCCGGCGCGCTGATCACGACTGCACGCCATAGCCCGCAGGAATCCGGCGTTTTGGCGAAATCCGCGTCCGGTGCCCTGGAGCATATCGACCAGATCGAGGTGAAGAACCTCGCCGATGCGCTGGGGCAGCTGCACGAGGCCGGTTTCCAGACGATCGGACTTGATTCCGAAGGACCGGCCGAGCTTGAAAAGACCTTCGACGGCCAAAAGATCGCGTTGGTGCTGGGCGCGGAAGGCAAGGGCCTGCGGCAAAAAACCCGCGAGACGGTGGCCGCGCTCGCCCGCCTCGACATGCCGGGCGCCATCCATTCGCTCAACGTGTCGAATGCGGCGGCGGTGAGCCTTTATGCGGCAAGAAAATTCCTAGCGAATAGCGAATAGCGAATAGCGAATAGCGAATAGCGAATAGCGAATAGCGAATAAGCGGAACACAGCGAGGTGCCGGCCTGCAATCCCTATTCGCTACTCCCTATTCGCTACTGGCTAGCCCACTTCGTGGGCCGCCATCCGCTCCAGCGCCCTGACCAGCGCCGAGTGATCCTCCTTGGCGCCGCCATTGGCTGCGCAGCAATTGAACAGCTGTTGCGTGGTCGAGGTGTTTGGCAGCGAGACGCCAAGCGCTTTCGCGCCTTCCAGCGCGAGGTTGAGGTCCTTCTGGTGCAGCTCGATGCGGAAGCCCGGCGCGAAGGTGCGCTTGATCATGCGCTCGCCATGCACTTCGAGGATGCGCGAGGCGGCGAGCCCGCCCATCAGCGCCTGCCTGACCTTGGCCGGATCGGCGCCCGCCTTCGAGGCAAACACAAGCGCTTCGCCGACCGCTTCGATGGTGAGGGCCACCACGATCTGGTTGGCGACCTTGGTGGTCTGGCCAACGCCGTTCGGGCCGACCAGCGTGATGTTCTTGCCCATCTTCTCGAAGACCGGCCTGGCGCGTTCGAAGGCCTTTTCCTCGCCGCCGACCATGATGGTGAGTGAGGCCGCCTTGGCGCCGACCTCGCCGCCCGACACCGGCGCGTCGAGATAATCGCAGCCGAGATCGTTGATCTTTTTGGCGAATTCCTTGGTGGCGATGGGCGAGATCGAGCTCATGTCGATGACGAGCTTGCCCTTGGACAAGCCAGCGGCGACGCCGCTCTCGCCGAAGAGAACATCCGCGACCTGGGGTGTGTCTGGCACCATGGTGATGATGATGTCGGCGACCTTGGCCACCGCATTGTGGCCAGTGACGGCCTTCAGGCCCTTGGCGACAAGGTCGGCAGGCGACTTGGAGCGGTGGTCGCTGGCAACGACCGTGTAGCCGGCGTCGAGGAGGTGCCCCGCCATCGGCGCGCCCATGATGCCGAGGCCGATGAAGCCGATGGTTTCCATTTGTGTCTCCGTCAATTTGTCGAGGTCGCGTTCCTTCGCGCCCCCCTCTGGCCTGCCGGCCATCTCCCCCACAAGTGGGGAGATTGGCAGCTTCTGCGCCGGCTCTAAGCCGCGGCGCTGCCCTGTCCGGCGAACGCGCTGAACCACCCGAGTCCGGCTTCGGTGCCGGCCTTCGGCTTGTATTCGGCGCCGATCCAGCCGGAATAGCCGATGCGGTCGATGTGGTCGTAGAGGAAGGGATAGTTGATCTCGCCCGTCCCCGGCTCGTGACGGCCGGGATTGTCCGCAAGCTGGATGTGCGCGATGCGGCTAAGGTTCGCCTCGATGGTACGGGCGAGATCCCCCTCCATGATCTGCATGTGATAGATGTCGTATTGCAGGAATAGGTTCTTCGAGCCGATGCGGTCGATCAGCGCCAAGGCCTGGTCGGAATAATTCAGGAAGAAGCCCGGGATGTCGCGGGTGTTGATCGGCTCGATCAGCAGCCTGATGCCGGCCTGCTCCAGCTTCTCCGCCGCGAAGGCGAGGTTCTCGGCAAAGACGTTTTCCAGCACCGCACGATCGGCGCTCTGAGGCGCAATGCCGGCGAGGCAGTTGACCTGCTCGCAGCCCAGCGCATGCGCATAGGTGATCGCCCTGGCGACGCCCTGGCGGAATTCCGGCACGCGGTCGGGCAGCACGGCAATGCCGCGCTCGCCCTTGCCCCAGTCGCCGGCCGGCAGGTTGAACAGAACCTGGGTCAGGCCGTTCTTCTTCAGGCGCGCCGCGACCACGTCCGGCGCGTGATCATAGGGACCGATATATTCGACGCCCTTGAAGCCCGCGCGGGCGGCGGCATCGAAGCGATCGAGGAACTCGTGCTCGCCGAAGAGCATTGAAAGATTGGCTGAAAAACGCGGCATTCTTTTTCTCCTTCGTCCCGCTAGTCCAACATCACGATCGCCGTCGGCGCATCCTCGTGGCTCTCGGCAAGTTCCTCGAATTCGGTGATCTTGTCGATTTCGGTGCCCATCGAAATGTTGGTGACGCGCTCGAGGATGAACTCCAGCACCACCGGAACCTGGTGCTCCTTCATCAGCCGCTGCGCTTCCTTGAAGGCGCCGGCGAATTCCTCGGGCTTCTTCACGCGGACCGCCTTGCAGCCCATGGCTTCGGCGACGGCGACATGATCGACGCCGTAGCCGGCCTCCGGATCGCCTGCGCGGTTGACGTTCTCGAAGGCGAGGCTCACCTCGTAATCCATCGAAAAGCCGCGCTGCGCCTGGCGGATGAGGCCGAGATAGGCGTTGTTCACGACGACGTGGATGTAGGGCAGCTTGTGCTGCGCGCCGACGGCCAGCTCCTCGATCATGAACTGGAAATCATAGTCGCCGGAGAGCGCCACGATAGCGCGGTCCGGATCGGCGGCCCGCACGCCAAGGGCTGCCGGAAGCGTCCAGCCGAGCGGTCCGGCCTGGCCGCAATTGATCCAGTTGCGCGGCTTGTAGACATGCAGGAACTGCGCGCCGGCGATCTGCGACAGGCCGATGGTGGTGACATAGGTGGTGTCGCGGCCAAAGGCCTTGTTCATTTCCTCATAGACGCGCTGCGGCTTCAGCGGCACCTGCTCGAAATGCGTCTTGCGCTTCATGGTCTTCTTGCGCTGCTGGCATTCCTTGGCCCAGCCCGACCAGTCGCGCAGCCTGCCGGCGGTGCGCCATTCGGTGGCGACGTCGAGCAGGATCTTCAGCGCGGCACCAGCATCCGAGACGAGGCCGAGATCCGGCGCGAAGACCCGGCCGATCTGGGTGGGCTCGATGTCGACATGGATGAACTTTTTCCCCCTGGTGTAGACGTCGACCGAACCGGTGTGCCGGTTGGCCCAGCGGTTGCCGATGCCGAAGACGAAGTCTGACGCCAGCATCGTCGCATTACCGTAGCGGTGCGACGTCTGCAGGCCGCACATACCGGCCATCAGCCGATGGTCGTCGGGGATCGCGCCCCAGCCCATCAGCGTCGGGATAACTGGCACACCGGTGACTTCGGCGAACTCGATCAGAAGATCGGAAGCGTCGGCGTTGATGATGCCGCCGCCGGCAACGATCAGTGGCTTTTCCGCCTCGTTGAGCATCGCCAGCGCCTTCTCGGCCTGGGCGCGCGTCATCGCCGGCTTGAAGGGCGCGAGCGGCTCATAAGCGTCGATGTCGAACTCGATCTCGGCAAGCTGGACGTCGAGCGGCAGGTCGACCAGCACCGGCCCGGGCCGCGAGGAGCGCATCAGGTGAAACGCCTTCTGCAGCGCCATCGGCACAAGGTAAGGTTCCATGACGGTGATCGCCCATTTGGCGACGGGCGCGGCGATCGACGCGATGTCGACGGCCTGGAAATCCTCCTTGTTCAGCCGGGCGCGCGGCGCCTGGCCGGTGATGCAGAGGATCGGGATGGAGTCCGCGGACGCCGAATAGAGGCCGGTGATCATGTCGGTGCCGGCCGGACCGGAGGTGCCGATGCAGAGGCCGATATTGCCGGCCTTGGCCCGCGTATAGCCTTCGGCCATATGGGAGGCGCCCTCGACATGGCGGGCAAGCACATGGCGGATGGTGCCGCGCGCCTTCAGCGCCGAATACAGCGGATTGATCGCCGCGCCCGGCACGCCGAAGGCATTGGTGATGCCTTCCTTTTCGAGAACGAGAACCGCCGCGTCGACAGCGCGCATCCTGGCCATGACAAGCCTCCATTTCGTTGGTTGGCTTGATAGTGACAGCGCGCCTTCGATTTTTCAATTTTTTCAGAATATTTTTTCATTTCTAGCAGACGGAATTTACCCTTTGAATTCACGTCATTTTCGGTTTTCCAGAAATTCACCCTGCCAGGACGATGAAAAACTTTTCCATTGCACCTCGCGCGAATTCAGCGAGAATGCCGCCTATGGAAACGACGGAAAAACGCCAGCGCGGCCGGCCGCGCGCCTTCAACGGTCCTTCCGAAGCGGCTTCGGTGCAGTCGCTCGACCGGGCGCTGCGGATCCTGGCGATCGTCGCTGATGCCAGCGGGCTGTCGCTCAGCGAAATCGCGGCGCAAAGCGGCATTGCCGCCTCCACAGCCTATAGAATGCTGACGACGCTGGAAAACCACGGCATGGTTGAGTTCGATACGACCGACCAGCTCTGGTCGGTCGGCGTCGAGACCTACCGCATGGGCGCCGCCTTCCTGCGCCGGCGCAAGCTGGTCGACCGCGCCCGCATCGTCATGCAAGAGCTGATGGAGAAGACCGGCGAGACCGCCAATCTGGGTGTGGCCGAGGATGATTGCGTGGTCTTCGTCAGCCAGGTCGAAACGCATCAGGCGATCCGCGCCTTCTTCCGACCGGGCACGCGCAGCCCCTTCCATGCTTCGGGCATCGGGAAGGCGGTGCTGGCGCATCTCGAGCCTGAACGGGTCGCGGCGATCCTGCGCAAAGCGGGCCTGCAGCGCTACACCGACAAGACGCTGTCCGACATCTCGGCCCTCGCCCATGATCTCGCCACCAGCAAGCATCGCGGCTGGTCAGTGGACGACGAGGAACGCCACCCCGGCATGCGCTGCGTGGCTGCCGCCATCTTCAACGAATATGGCGAGCCGATCGGCGGCGTTTCGGTGTCGGGCCCGACGGTGCGGGTCACGCCCGAGCGGCTGGCCGAGATCGGCCCGCTGGTGCGCGACGCCGCGGTCGAGGTGACGAAGATGATCGGCGGCGTGAAAGCGTATTAGGACGCGCCCGGCAAGGCGCTCTTGGCCGCTACCTCGAAGAAATCGAGCAGGATCGCCAGCCCGACGCCGCAGGCCGCTAGGATAAGCCCGGCGAGGAATATCCGGCTGGCGCGGTCATGAACGCTTCGCTGCAGGGATTTGATGTCGAGCAGGATGGCGAGCGCCCGGATCTGCAGCGCAATTCCGACCAAGATCGGCAGGACGGCAATCAGATGGTAGGTCTGCCAGGGGATCGGGTTGGCCGCCCAATGCGTGATGAAGCCTAGCGAGAACGCAAGCAGGATGCCGACGATGGTGATGGTGCCGTTGCGGAAAACCGGCTCGACCCGTTCTTCCTTGGAATCCTGCTGGTCCATGCCACCTTCCCCTCGCTTGGCGTTAAAGCCAGACTAAACGCTTGCAAAATCGCTGTACATCGTTGGATGCCTGGTAGGCGCCGACCGGGCATAGCCAGGCCGGACCACGGACTGGACCGTCTTGCCGGGACGTCGGGATGCGTGCGAAAGGGCGCGGATGCGGAAAACAGCTTATCTCCTATCCGCCGCTTCCCTTTGCGGATGCGTGGCGGCGGCACCGGCACCGGTCGAGCCCATCGGCAGCCCCAGCAGCAACCCGCTGGTCGATCCGGTTCCGATATCGCTGGCGATGGAGGAGATCGTCACCGTCGGCGTCCGCCAGCACCTGAAGAATCCGCTCGCCGCCAAGTTCGGAACGATGCTCGCCGGAGAACGCAGTTTGAACGGCCGCCACGAGATCGTGGTGTGCGGCTATGTCGACGACAAGGGCTCTCCCGGCGGCAACGAGCCTTTCATCGGCAAGATCTATCCCGACTCCGGAAACAGCTTTGAGCTCGTCGCGATAAATGACGTTTCGGTCAGCGGCGCCTGCAAGGCGGCGGGATTGGCGATGCCGGAGCTGAAGTCCGCTTCCTGAATCGGTCGAGGCGGGAAAGTTGTTCGCTTCAAATCAAGCCAATCAGGCGAATGTCTAACGCTCAAACGCAAGAAGAGGGGCCGCGTGCAGCCCCTCTTTCCTGGTCCGCCTTCTCTTACAGATGGCAATAGTGCGGGTAACCGTCGTAGCCGATATAGGTGTTCGTATCCGGGTCATAGCTGCCATAGCGGGCCATGCAGCGGCGGACGTGCCAGGAACCTTCATAGCCGCCCTCCTCGACATAGACCGGGCGCGGCTGCTGCTGGGAGAGCAGGCTGCCGAGGACGAAACCGCCGACGCCGGCGGCAATTCCGATGCCGAGCTCGCGATTGTGATGGTTGTGAGCAGCCGAAGGCTGGACGGTGCCGACGAGCGAGCCGGCGGCGACGGTGGTGGCGATGAGGCCGGAAACGATGGTGCGCTTGAACATGACGATCTCCTGGTTTCGTTGGAGAGGCGAACCATCCGCCTCTTGATCATCTGTCGTCGCGGCCCCGAAAAAGGTTCGAAGATTTTTTTGCGACTATGAAAGTCGAGTGAGTAGTGAGTAGTGAGTAGTCGGTAGGGGGCAGGCGGCGCACCGAGCGTGCCACCCTACTCACTACTGACTATTCCCTACTCACTCCCCTCACCCCATCCCCGTGACATGCCTCAGCCAGAAGGCCAGCACGATGAAGCCGACGAAGGTGGCGACGCCGGTCCAGTCGATATTGGCCTTCTTCAGATCGCTGACGACCTTCACCAGCAGAAGCCAGGTCACGACGATGAGCGGCAGGATGATGACGAATCTGATCATGCGGCACCCCGTTCGATGCGATTGCACCTGACCAAGATGTAGGAAGCCGCACGGCGCTTTTCAGCATGCCGGCCAAGCCGAGCCATCCATTAGCGACCCAAAACGGAGTTTTGTCTTTACTGGCGCACGAAATATGCTACCGGAGCGCCGTGCCCTTGTAGCTCAGCTGGTAGAGCAGCGGTTTTGTAAACCGAAGGTCGCGGGTTCGATCCCTGCCGGGGGCACCACAAAACCGCTTGGAGGCCGCAGAAACCATGGTTTCCATGTGTTGCGGTTGACAGTTTGGTACAGAGAACGGTACAGAGGTCCCATTCCAAGGGGGCTCTGCCATGTCTATTCCACACCTCACCAAATCGAAGAACGGGCACTACCGTTATCGCCGCGCGGTGCCTGAGGCGTTGCGGGAAACCATTGGTCTCCTTGAGATCAAGAAGGCCCTGGGCGCCGACTATGCTACCGCCATGAAGCGGTACGGCGAAGTCCACAAAGAGACCGACCGGCTCTTTGAGAATGCTAAGAATGCCGCCGAGCCGACCGACCGGGAGATGGTTCTCAGAACCCTCAGGAAAGCGGGAGCCTCACGCCAGCAACTGGAGACCATCATCGCAGGCCTCGGATGGGGGGATGGAGATGGCATGAAGGGATTGGACGGGCTCTGGTCTGAAATGGTCGTAGATTACGAAAGGGCTGAGGAGCGCGGAGAGAAGCCCAAGGTGTCCCTTGAGGTGATCCGTGCCATCGGCGAACAGCGCCTTCCTGCCGAGACCTATACCGTTGCCAAGGCCCTCCAGTTCTGGGTCGACGCCAAGCGCGGCTCTGATGAGGCGAAGAACAAGCGTCAGAACAACCACGTTAAAAGCCTTCAATCCCGGATGGTAGCTGCCTTGGGCAAGGACGCCGTAACGAAACGCCCTTTGGAGAAATTCAAGAGAGAGGATGCTCGCAAGGTCAGGGACGCATTGCTGACAGACCTAAACCCAAACACTGTGCGGCGAATGCTCACCATTCTCCGCGCCGCCATCAATAGGACCATCCGGGAGCATGATCTGGACATCAAGAATCCCCTGGAAAAGCTGGAGATCAAGGGTGCCTCGGCCAGTCGCGAAGACCGCTATCCGTTCACTGAGGCGGAGATGAAGGCGCTGGCACCTGTAATGGTGAAAGGGAAGGAAGATGTCCTCGGCATTCTGTGGACCATCCTCAGGGACACCGGAGCGCGCAATGCGGAAATTTGTCAACGCAGGGTTTCCGAGGTGGACCTTGGGAACTCCAGCATTTCCATTCCGGTCGGCAAGAGCAAAAACGCTGTGCGCGTCGTGCCCCTCTCACCGGCCGCTTTGGAAGGCGTAAAGCTACTCGCCAACGGCAAGGACGGCACAGCGTTCCTGTTCCCCTCCTACGCGACCGGCAGGCAGACCGACAGCGCCTCTCAGGCCCTCATGAAGAGACTTCGCACGGTAATCAAGGACAAGAAGAAAGTCGTTTACAGCCTGAGGCACCGGCTCAAGGACCGCCTCAGGGACACGGACTGCCCCGCAGATATTCAGGAAGAGATTATGGGGCATGATGCCCAGAACGTCGCCAAGAACTACGGCAGGGGTTATTCGCTCGAAAAGAAGCGTAGCTACCTGGAAAGAGTCTGGATCGACACACCGCAGTGAGGGGGACGATTCGACTCTCTGAAGAGGTCGGCTGATTGATTGCCATACAGGGAAAAATAAGAAGAAAGTTAGCGTCTCCAATAGGGCCCCATATAGACAGGCAAAGTTCTTGGTGGGCCCTGGCTCGGCAACGCGATTGAAGCCTCATATAGAGAAGAGCAAGACGCTCATCAGCATGTATTAATATTAGCTACCGCTTTATATCGTCATAGAGAGACAGGGAAAGCTCCATTGGGGCTTCCCCATGTTCTCTCCCCTGTCTTGCTTAGTTTTCTCTTGGGGGT
Source organism: Mesorhizobium sp. M2A.F.Ca.ET.042.01.1.1 (assembly GCF_003997405.1). Taxonomy (NCBI): domain Bacteria; kingdom Pseudomonadati; phylum Pseudomonadota; class Alphaproteobacteria; order Hyphomicrobiales; family Phyllobacteriaceae; genus Mesorhizobium; species Mesorhizobium sp. M2A.F.Ca.ET.042.01.1.1. Next base: position 12,446 of record NZ_RZRX01000063.1, on the reverse strand, counting down.
CCCTTCTGATCACCCAAGCTCGCGCCACAGCATTTGGCGCCTATTCACCACACTACCACAACATGTAGGATCAATGACCTATACCGCCCCAGTGGACGCGGCTGGCGATGCCGAGTTGCTCGCCCTCCGTGCAGCCTTGCGCAACCCATCGACCATCCCAAGCCTCGCGAGAACGTTTCCCCACCCAGACAAACGCCACTGGGCACGCGAGTCACCCCTTCCTGTCCGACTGACTCGTGCTACCCGCCGCCTCGCCCACAACGGCGCCATGGCCCCCGAAGGCTGCACCGCAGGTGAGATGGAACGCGTGCGTACTAACCACCGCATTCGCATCGATGTCCTCAAGGATATCATGAAAACCCTCTGGTCCTTCCGGCTCCTCGGGTGGCTCCCTTCGGACACGCTCTACCTCACGTGGTCTCAAGTCGAGGAGTTCGTCGCGGCTGGCACCCAACGCCCTGCGGACACACTGGACCTAATCCCCGACTGGTTCACCCGGCGCCACACCGCAGATGAACTCAAGACGTTCCGGGATGGCGGGGACGCATGACGCTTCCTTGACTCTCCGGGCGACCCTGAGAGGCGTTCGGATTTCCCGGCGCCTCACACCACTCCTCTCATCAATCGACTCAGGACGGCCCCTACGGCCTGAGGAAAGGCACTGACATCAACCTGCATACCACCAACGAGACGGCCTCGGGCCGCCGCCGAAATTCAATTTTGGCCGCGTCCGCCGCCAAGCGAGACCAGGGCGAGTTCAACCACAAAGCCGTCAAGGCACTCACGGCGCGATGCATCGGACGTTCTGCTATCGCGGCAATCTTGGGGTTATCCGAGGCGACCACCAGACGCCTTCAGTACACGCCCTGCCCTGCCTATGACCTGGAAAGGCTGCAGCCAGAAATCCGTGGCGCGCCCACCGCACCCTTCCTGTCCGAGGCAGATATTGCGTGGGAGCAGACAATGCAGGGGAGTCGTGGCGACATGCGGTCCACGATCCAGGGCTTTCTGGAAGACCTCTCGACCCGTCGTCTCACGCAAGGGGACGTGGCCAAGCTGCTGGGCATCTCACAGCAGGCTGTATCAAGACACGTGAACGGCCTGTCGCGACGAGGTTACGTATCCAACACCCAAAAAGCCAATGGAAACTGAAAACTATAACCAATTCAACACGCTAAGCTACAACATAGCTATTATAGGGAAACTCAAGGTCACCCTACTGGCGGGATAAGTCGGCGAGCCCATGGATGAGACGGCTTCGCCGTTCATGGGATAACCGACCGTGCTGCCAGCTGCCCTTGGAAGACCGATTAGAGAAGACAAAAGCAGAGTTCGGATTGGTGAAGACAACCACACCTCTTCGATCTCCTAATTAACAGGATTAGCTCGGAGACCTATCGCTTCTCCCATGAACGGCAAAGCCGTCTCATCCATGGGCTCGCCGATAGTTATCCCGAGTTACCCTCATCACCATCATCAACCATAGGAGGTCGCCATGTGCGATTTCGGATTAGTCCTCGGCCTTGCTGCCGGGGCCGCAAGTGCTGCCGGTGAGGCAGCTGTAGCGAGCGACAAACAAAAGGCAGCTCTGACCAACTACAATCTGCAGCAAGCCGCCAATGAACGCGAGTTCATCGTAAACACCAATGCCGCCCTCAAGGATGGCTATCAGGCCCAGTTGGAGGGCGACCGTGCCCATTCGGCGGCTGTAGCCTCAGGCGCTGGCATGACTGGGCCGACCGCTGGTCTCCGCGTAGCCGAACAGTCCCGCCAGACTGCCCTCTCTATCGCCAACGCCAAGGACCAGATGGACGGGGCCAAGGCCAACTACATCATGACTGGCAAGTCCCAGCAGCTACAGGCCCAGAGTACCGTCAACGCTCTGAAGCCGAACCCAATGTCCACCTTCATGGACATCGCGTCGTCTGGTCTCAAGAACTACGGCGCTTTTCAGTAACCCCAAGGAAACCTCATGGCATCTCCCGTCACTCGGGGTCACCCGCGCGACTGGCGTGTTGGTGTCCAGGCCCCCGACAATGGCGCCCAATTGCGGCGCCGCCAGATCATCAACGAACGTAAACCTTGCTCCTGCCCTGGCTGCGACCGGAGACGCTACGGTGTCTCCCGATACTGCAGCACTCATAGGGACGCCGCGAGTTCCCGAGGGGACCCTCTGGCTCGCCTCCCGTCCCGCAACGAACTGGCGATCTTGAAACACGCCATTTCTGTCTACCTCCAGACCGATGCCCAGCTGGCCGAGCGTATCCGGGTGGATCTCAGGAGCCTTGAACGGCGCATGTCACAGCCGCAGACCTTCTGCCTCAGCCCCGCCGACATCCACAAGGGATTGCCGCAGATCGCCAAGGCCAAGGGTCTCCTCGCCAACTGGCAGCACCGCGACAGGCGAACCTATACCGAGGCCGTCACCAACGCCTTGGCGCTCGTCGGGTGGATGGAAGTCTACTACGACACAGGCAACGCCGGTGGCCTCTGGGAAAACCGCAAAGCCTTCCTGACAACTCGAGCCGGTGCCCTTCTGGGTGACTTCCGCAAGACCATCGGTCGAACGAAGCTGATCAAGGAGGCCTCAGGGGCAACGCACCGGCTCCTTGGCCGAGACTTCGTCCACCACGCCAACACGATCTACGGCAAGGACTTCTGGTCCTCACCTGTCTCCACCCACGACGGACTGTCCCTGACCCTCCGCGACTACACCCGGATGGCCCTCAAGGCCGCTGGGCTTCTCAGCTGCTGATGCAGCGACTGAACACAACAAGGAATAACCTCATGTCCGATGATGGAATGATGCGCAGGCCTAGCCCTGACGAACCCCGCTCTGGCTGGACGCCGAGCAACCCGAACTATGCCTCAGGCTCCGCCGCTGGTCCCGCCCCTGAGGGCAAGGTCTTCGTGGCTGGTCTCAACACCTACGTGGATGCCGACATTGCAGCCGAGCTTGGTCTCTCTGGAGGTGCAGCGGCGCCCCAAGGGTTCCCCGAGGCCGCTCCGTTCTCCCCCACCGCAGGCCTCAACCCGGAAGCCATCCCTGCCGGTCACGACCCTCTCGAACATATCGACATTGACGAGATGACCAACGAGGAACTTGAGGCCCTCCAGGACCAACTTGAGATCAAGGACGACGAAGACACGACCCCGTCATTGTCTGAGACCCTCGACGCCGTTGCCGAATGCTTCACCCCCGAGGCCTTCGTGGACGGCGTGGAAACCCTGGTCGAAACAGGCGACTTCAACGACACGCTCACCCGCCTCTCCGAGGCCACTGGGGTGGACGCCGCGACTGCCTCAACCCTTGTCGAGACAGTCGTGATGGAGGCCACACCCGTGGCATCCGAACACATTGGAGACGAGCGTTGGGCCTCTCTGGTCTATGCGGCCTCCCGCACGGATGACTCGTTCGCCCGTCGTATCGTGTCCGACGTGGTCACTGGTCGTTTGGACCCTGCCCGACTACCGCAGGCCTATGACTGGTGGTGGCAGTCACTGCCTGACGCGGATGAGTTCTGATCCCATGATCGGCTATCTCACCGCCATCTACGTGGTCCTCGCGACCGCTGCCACCATCGCAGCCTTGCTGCCCCACTAACCAGACATCAGGAAGGAAGAACATGGCCAAGAAGCCAATCACACGCGAGGAACTCCTCGCCCAACTCAACGCGCTCGACAACTCCACCGAGATCGGCAGGCTTAATGCCGAAATCACGCGTCTCACCAATGAGAACTCGAGCCTTGTGGGTCAGCGCCAGGAGCTTGAGCGCCAGCTTAAGCAGGAACGCGAGGCCATGCAGTTGGTCCGCGACGCCATCCGCAAGGTAGACGTTCGGACGCGCTCGCACGGCGCGGACAGGCCCGGTCAGGCTGAGGCTGCTGCCGCCGCTGATCGTGCAGATCGCATGGCCTTAGCAGAGGTCCGAGCGGGCATTCAGCGTGGCACCCACGACCCTGCGACGGGCCTTGCCTATACCGCCGAGACAAAACCACTGCGCGAGTTGACGGCGGGGGCACCTAAGGTGACCAAGACGGAACTCACGTCATTCTTCCCGGCCCTGAGCGGTCCCGAGGTTGACGTGACAGATACCGCCGACTCCTTGGCCGAGACTGAACTGGCGCAACATCAGAGCGCCATGGCGATAGCGGAAGGCGCATAAACCGTTTCTCTCCCCTAGGCTACGCTCCCGTCCGTTGTCTCCGCCCGGTCTGCGGGAAGCGTGGCGATAGGGGGTAGAGCGACTGGGGCACCTTGCGTTTCGTTACGGTTGCGAAAGGTGCCCCATCCGTGCCCTATGGCAGCTTGATCATCCCTGCTCGCTTGCGGAGGATGTGGAAGGCCGCACTAATCGTCTCATCGTCCTTGCGACGCTGAGCCTCTGGATCATGCTCGTGGTCCGCCTCTTCGATGTGGAAGTCTCCCGCCTGAGCAGGCTTGTGTTTCCACGCCCATTCGCAGGCTTCCCAATGCCCTTCGCAGGCGATCATCCTCTTGCTCACGAGGCGTCCCTGTCTTCCAAAAAACATTACTTTGTAGTTGACCATGATGTCGGCTTTCCATTTGAAGCACGGCTTTTGTTGCCGACATGCTATCAATCACATGCTCTCCGAGGAAAAAAGTCCGATTACCGAAGAAGCTCCGCTAACGAAGGCAATCGTGGAGAAGGACGTCCCCACGACAAAATCAAACATGATGCCTTGCTAATGAAGATAATCATTTGAACCAGAACTGGCATGGCCAGTGGACAGATTCAAAGTGCGCTTGAGCTACCAGCCGTCCTGTGCCTGTATGCGCCCGAAGTTATCACGGGGGCTAAGATGAAGAAATTGATCACCGGTTTTGCCGCATGTCTGTTGCTCGGCGGATGCGCCATGACGCTACCCGTTAGGGGCCAGGCTGGAGACGGCTCGGAGACTTTCACAGGAAGCGCGACAGGTTACGCAGACGGCGCCGGGAACCTGACCATCACCAGCAACAAAGGTCGGAAGTGCCAGGGTGACTTTGTATACGTGAACAACAGGCAAGGCAGCGGAACATTTACGTGTAGTGATGGATCGAGCGGCCCGTTCAACTTCGTCTCCACAGGCATGAGGGGTACCGGCACAGGTACGCTAGGGGGGAAATCCTTTACGTTTTCATTTGGCTGACCGCCGTTACGGCTTTGCTCGTTTGCCAGCATAGCGTAGACCCCGCCGGGTCGTTCCGACCTGTTGTCGCGCGTCATCGCGTTTCTTTACGAGACGACTGGCAATTATACTGCAAAAATGAAATTTTCCCTTTCGTCTACTTGGAGCTTTCTGATAAAGCAGGGTCTGGGCGGAGGGGGAAATGGCAAACAAAATTCGTAGAACACGTCGTGGTAAGGGGGAGCTACTCGATGCTTACCGAGCGGAGGAGCCTTTCCTCTTCCGCGCCGATAAGAAAAGTGGCCGCCCTTCGTTGATCGCCGGAACTGACGATAACGGTAGTCCTGTTCTCATCAAGATGTGGCACAGGATTCCAGGCCAGGATGACTTAGAGCTTCGCGAAATTTGGCAGCACGAGATTCGGCAACTCTACAGACTTGGCGGTTATCCGGGCGCGGCTCGCACTATCGCGGGATTGAATCTCGCAACGTTCGATGAAAAAGGGTTCTACCTAGTTCTGGACCTCGGGCAACGTCGACCTGTTGAGGTATTGCTGAAGCAGGGCCTCCAATCTCACTGGTTGCGAAATCCACGAATTCCCGCAAACAGGGCGCGCCTCTGGCGCAACATTGCCCAACTCGCCTCAGGTTTGGAGATCCTTCATAGCCAGGGTTTGCTGCACCGAAACATAGACAGATGGTCGGTTCTCGCCTCCGGCGGACATGAGATCGACTTTCAACTTACCGGTTTCGAGTGGTCTCTCCGACTAACTACAGCTGCGCATGGAAAGCAAACAACGAAGCTAAAAAGGGAGGCTGACACCCGACCAGCTTCCTTCCTAGAAGACTGGCGAAGTTTTGGGGTACTTTGCGCTGACCTGCTTGGTGCAAGCGAAGCCCGCATCATCGATATGCGGATTGCTGCGTTTCAGGTTGCCGACCATCTCTCCGCTGACGAGGCGCGTCTGCTTAGACAGTTGGTAAGAGCAGAACGACTTGACCGATTGGATGGCGAATTCGTCCAGCGTCGAGTGCAAGAAATCGTGCGCAGCTTGGAGGCGGAGGTGGCAGGAGTTTCTGCCAAGTTTTACCTTACTCTCAGGCTGGGAACAGGAACGCCACTTTCGGAGCGGATCAGAGAACTATCGAACGGAGACATCGAAACAAGCGACCGAGAGGCGCAACTAAAGTTTGTTGCGAGCGATTTGAGCCAAGATGTTCTTCTCCTCGGACTGAACAACGGAACATCCGACCCTCGCTTGGTCCTGCGTGGCGCCAACCTAGCATACTCATTGACACCTTTCAGGCCGTCAGGAGCAAATGCGGTGGCGACCTGGGATATGGCGTACTGCGATCACGCGGAAGGCTCGGACCCAGCATACGTCAACATCGTTGGCCAAACTCCTGTGCAAGCAAATGCGCTTGAGATTATGTCAACGAAGGACGCGAATGAACGACTTCCGCGCCTGCGCGGCAAACTGTCGAGTTGGACGAGCCTTCAGGCAGATTTGACGAAAATCCAGCAAAGACCCAACCGATTCCAGAAGACCCATCAAGCTCTCGCCTTAACCCAGTTCCTAGAGGCCCTCTTCGCAGCAGCTGATGCGTTCCCGGTCGACCTTGTGCCCGAATCAGCCCGCCACACCAATTCAAGCGCCGAAGGCGATCAATACTCAATCGGACTCGCACTCCGTGCGGATTCTCAACGCGATGCTCTCTCCACTGCCCTTGGACTCCGGGCGCCATCGAAACGATTTGAGGAAGCCCTCTTTGAAGAGAGGCGTAGTGCGGAATGGGTCCTCACCGAGGCCCGCTATCTCGGAGAACGGGAATTCTCGGACACAACCTGGCGGTTTGCAAAAAAGGAAACGCGAAAAGGAGCTTCCCCAGTTTACATCTTTACCGGCTCCTCTCCCGTTGCATCAATAAAGGACCCCATCCTTATCAGCAGCGATCATGTTGGCCGTGATATTCAGCTAAGAAGGCGCATCAAAGCGCTAGGCGCGCTGTCAGCTCATTCAGAACTGCTTAGCATGATCGTTGATCCTCGCATTCGTATTCTTGACTCTCATGAGGCCATCAAAGCGAAGGACCTGTTTGAAGGACTGGACGAGTCCAAACAGAAAGCGATGAAATCAATCGTAGAGACGGTCCCTCTATTCTTGGTGCAAGGCCCTCCAGGTGTTGGCAAAACCCGCTTGGTACGCGAGTTGGTCAGAGATGCCTTCCTCGACGATGCGACCGCGCGCTTGCTTTTGACCGCTCAAAGCAATTCTGCCGTTAATCATCTGATGCATGAGATCGATAAGGCCCTCGGGGATCAACGTAACCAGACAGTAATCGTCAGATGCCAGCCAAAAGAAAATAAGGAAGATGCTGGCAAGTATGAAATCAAACGGCAAACTCAGGAATTGATTAATCAATTGGCGAAGAGCCCCTTGGCACGGGAAGCGCCACCCGCGTTACAGCGAACGCTACACGATCTAATAACGGTAACTGGTACAAACCCCAGCCCCACTGTTGCAATGAACAAGGTCGTTCAGGGGCGATTAGCAATGGAAGGGCTTCTGGTCCGTGGGGCCAACATCGTATTCGCCACTACGAACTCGCACGAATTGGAAAGGCTCATCGAAGAGAAGGGCCAGTTTGATTGGGTTATCGTTGAGGAAGCCGGCAAAGCCAACGGGGGCGAACTGCTCGCAGCGCTTTTGCTGTCCTATCGGCGCCTTATGATTGGTGACCACAGGCAACTTGCCCCCTATGGCTCTCAAGCGATGATACAGCTCTTAGGCAAACCGGAATCCGTCAGGATCGCACTCAAAATCGGAGCAGAATTCATCGGCAAATCACTCCGAGATCCTTCCACAGACGAGGTTCTCGACGAACTTGAAGCAGAGAGCCCTGACTTTGAGGCACTTTGCTCCACTGCAATCGGATGCGTCCTCCTTTTTGAGCGATTGATTGAAGAGGAATTTCGGGTGCAGAAGGCAAAGCCGACCGCAAAAAAGGTCGCGCAGCGCTTGACGTTGCAGCACCGGATGCATCCGGCAATCGCCCAGATTGTTTCTAATGCATTTTATGAAGGTGATCTGAAAAGTCATCCCGATACGGAGGCTCGGTTCTCATCGAACCTATCCCCCGTCACGTCAGTTGATCCCAGCGCACTCCCAGCCGTTCCAATTGTCTTCGTGGACATGCCCTGGATTCAGTCAACAATGAATATGAGGGAGTCCGAGCGCTACCCGCGTTGGCATAATCCCGACGAGGTGGCGGTCGTGCTGAATTGCCTGCGATTGCTGAAAGTAACTGATGGTCTAGAGAAGCCGCCGACCCTCGCTGTTCTATCGCCTTACAGCGAGCAGGTAAGGCGGTTGAAAAATCAGATCGGCGACAATCTCAACAGCCTCCCCATCCTAAAACAATTTTCTGGCGCTCCAGACCCCCTTTCATTTTGCAAAACGGTCGACTCATTCCAAGGACACGAGGCTGACGCGGTCATAGTCTCGCTGGTCAGAAACAATCACCATACGTCAGCGCGTCGGGCTCTCGGCTTCTTGAGTGATTTCCGAAGAATGAACGTCCTGCTTAGTCGCGCTCAGTGGAGAATGATCGTGGTGGGATCAATTGCCTTCCTACGATCGGTTCTCATCACGGCTAAAAACAGTGAGCACGGGCCCGACCTTAAGTTTTTGCAGGAATTTTTGGATTCTCTTGAGGCACAACGAAAGCTAGGAGCGGCCGCAATAATCTCCGCCGAACGATTGGTCAAAGGGGCGTCCAAATGACTATCGTTCGTGTAGCAGTTCCGGTCCTCCAAGGTAGACGCAAATTCCATTTCGATAAGGGCCGATCATGGAGCATACTTGAACACTTGCTCCTCCATGAAATCGCAAAGGCGCCGACCACATCTGCGCAATTGGCCGACAGAGCAAGCGTTCCGCAGCGGCTAGTTGTTGAGGCAGTAATACGCCTCATGAGAGCAGCTTGGGTTGAAATGACCCAGACCAGCGCTGGCATAGAGTTTAAGATCACCCCCGAAGGGCTTGTAGTAACGAAGTTCGACAGCCTACCAACCGAACCTCGCAGGTTGAGCAGGAGCATTAATTTTGTCGTCGATCAGCTCACTGGAGCTGTCTTTCGTACACGTGACCTCCCATTTTTGCACCAACATATGGTCGAAGAACGAGCCAAATACGAAACCGTTGTTTGGATACAGAGGCCAGAGCGGCCAGTCTTAGAGGGTGCCAGAGCGCTTGTGGACGCACTTTTCCAAGATGACGAGATGTTCGTTGCAATGGATAACTACGGGGACCGGCTCATGGACCGCTGGGCCTTGGTTACTGTTCGTGACGGTCAGCCTGAAGGGCTAACGCCACGCGCGCCCAAGCCGCTTGTTGAAGCAATTGTTGAAGCGGCCAAAAGAGCTGAGAAGGGGAAGGCACCCGGGGAGAGCCATACAGTTTTCCTTCCGCAGCCCATTGAATTGACAGCCCGGGCTAATCTCCCGATCCATCAAGTTCATTTCTCGACGAATGACATCATTTTGGGCGGCTCGGATCACGAGACTGCCTTACTATCTGTCCTCAGCAAGGCCCGGCATCGGGTAGTCATCCATTCAACTTTCATCGCCGAAGACCGCTTCACACACCTACTCCCGCACATTAAGCGCGCTCTCGCCAGCGGTGCGACCGTTGATATTCTTTGGGGCCAAGACGGAGAGGCCAAGAAACGGAAATCCACCTTGGCAGTGGTCCAGAAAATTCGAGCGTTCGTGGAAGATCAAAAAATCGACAACCTACGCGTTCATCCTTTTTCGACGACGTCTCACTCAAAAATCATTCTAGCTGACGATGGATCACCAGAGAAACTGTTGGCCATCATTGGCTCTTGTAATTGGCTATATAGCGGCTTTACCAGCTTTGAAGCGTCCGTTCGGCTCAGAGACCCAAAAGTGGTTGCTGACGTGGCAGACCTTCTAGCCGAACTGTCTCGCGGATCGTTGGGTCACTGGACCGAGCTGACAAGTGATTTGACCGCAATCGCCACAACTCAACGAGAGAAGCCCAGTTCCAGCGGCAAAACCTCGCTCGCGATTGTTCAAGGTCAACAGCACGCGGGGTTGGTCCTCAATGCCAGAGACGAATGTCGATCGAGGCTTTTTGTCACCAGCCACAAATTCTCTGATGTGGGGCGCAGTGCGATCTTGGCGCCAGCATTGGCGGCGGCGCAGGCAAATGGTGTAGAGGTCGACATCTACTATGGCGAACCAAGCGGCAAGGCTACAGGAACAGACGTGGCCGAAATGACAATCGATGCATCAAAGCTTGGAGCCAAGATTCGCCCGGTTCGCAACCCGATGTTACACGCTAAGATGCTCATTTGGGATGACGATGCTGCTGTCATCTCCAGCCAAAATTGGCTGTCGTCTGACCCGGCAGAAGACAACCCGCTTCAGGAAATAGGCGTCGTTATTCGTTCGTCAGGGGTGGGCAAGAACGTTGTCGAAAAGTTCAATGTGCAAAAGCGCAGCTAAGGCCCGCAACAAGTACCTGAAAGAGGCGTCTGATTCAGCCCGGGCTTGGGACGGTCAATTCGCGGAACTTAGCACTTGAATTAGACGGATAATCGGCTGCTATCTGAACGGTGGGTCTGGAGCTTTGTCAGGTTGTGCGTACCGTTTTCCTTGTTCTAGTAGTTGGGTCGATTGTTGCGGCAGCAGCGTCTCCAGTTGCGGCGCTTGAGTACACTCCGGTTTCCAACCCGGGCGAGCAGCCATTCCTCGTGGTTTCCGGTGAGTTTGGCGTTAACGAACCCCTGAGCAGCTTTAGGAACGCGGTAGTGAACAGCGGCGCCAGGGTCATCGTATTCAACTCAACAGGCGGCAGCGTCGGCACGGCGATACAACTGGGACGCATGATCCGTGCGGCTGGATTGGACACCCTTCAGGTCCGCCAACTGCAGTGCGCCTCGGCTTGCTCACTGGCTTTCTTGGGTGGTGTCCGTCGAGTAGCCGAGACGGGCTCCATTGGCGTCCATAGGTCATCTTTCGATATTAATAGCGGAATGTCCGCCGACGAGGCGGTGGCTCAAATTCAAGCCGGTACCGCCCTGGTCATGGGCTACATGACGGAAATGGGGGTCGACCCAAAGCTCATGCAGGTCGCGCTGAGCTACGATAGATCCGACATGCGGTACCTGTCAGCAAGCGAAATGGCAGACCTCAGGGTCACCAATGTCGCTGTGAGTCCGCCGCCAGTGGACACCTCGCAAATACCCACAATGCCTGACCCCGCGCCAGCCCCCCCAGTAAGTGCCAACGCCAAGGAACTGGAGAACGCTGCGGTGGCGTTTATCAAAGGGCTCATCGAGCATCATGGGGACAACGCCGCGTTAGCTCTTGCTCAAGTTCAGGCGTCTTACGCACCGACGGTCGACTATTATGGCAAGTGGACGGACCTAAGCTCGATCCTTCAGGACAAGAGAACGTATTTCCTGCGGTGGCCTGAACGGGGCTACAGCGTCCGCGACAACAGCGTCATGGTCACTTGTGCGAATGACCAATGCATGGTGTCGGGCGTCTATGACTGGGTTGTGCGCAGCCTGCCGAGGCACAAGCAGGCCAAAGGCGTGGCGAACTTCAGTTATACGATATCGATTGGCCCCAACCCGAAAATAATTGCCGAGACAGGCAAAGTTCAGCGTTGATGGCCACCTCCCCCCTGCGCTCTCAATACGCTATCGATTTCTGGGAGAGGTGGGTCTGCCATTTTCTTCGAGCGCAGGTGTCACCTCAAGATTCCGCAGGTACATCCCTTCCTCCGCAGCAGCCTCACGGAAGGCTCCCGAGCCACGTCCGGTGTGACCTTGCCCTCCATGGCGTCCACGCAGGCCTGAACCGCTCGGGTCCAGAGGGGTCCCTTCTGGGGCCACCCGAGGAGCATCTCGGCGGCGCGCTGGACATCCCCGACCATCACGCTGATCCCAGGGCTCGCCCCTCACAGGGACCCTGCCGTTCCACCAAAGGACGGTCATGCGATGTGACCCCGATAGAGCCTGCGCTTCATGTCGGCGCTCTCCAGCAGCGCATGGATGTCCTGAGCCTCCTCCAGGCTGAGCCCCTCGGCGGGTCTCCCCTCGAACTCTGCGGGTGCCCCCTGGTGTCCATCCCAGACACTCCAGGTTCCCTCGGGTTCCTTCCTGATCAGTTCGTATCGCATGCGGACCTTTTCTGAAAAAATTCGTTTCCCCCTTTACGTATACACCGAGGCCCCGGTTCCCCCGTAGGGGGCGGTCAGCTGGTACATAGGACGGTAC
>NZ_RZRX01000639.1:0-535 GCF_003997405.1 Mesorhizobium sp. M2A.F.Ca.ET.042.01.1.1 | reverse complement strand
TCTATACCCGCTACATGGGCATGTCGCAGATCGTCAAAGGACTGGGTGGATGATGAAGCCTCGGCAAATGAATGCGGGGCGGCGGAATAAGGAAGGCAAATGGGCCTGGCGGCTGACCGGCTTCGTCACGCTCTGCGTCTACATCTTTATGTTCGCGCCGATCATGGCGACCGTCATCCTGTCATTCAATGCCTCGATGTTCGGCAGCTTCCCGATGACCGGCTTTAGCATGCAATGGTACGGTAAGCTGATGGCCAATGAAGCGGTGCTGGCCGCGTTCCGCACGTCGCTGTGGATAGCCTTGGTCACGGCGACAACCGCCACCGCGATCGGCGTCGTCACGGCCTTTGCGCTGGTGCGCTTCGAATTCCCCGGCAAACAGACGCTGAGCGCGCTGGTGATCTTGCCGGCGCTGGTGCCGGAAACCATCCTCGGTGTCGGCCTCTTGGTGCTGATCAAAGCCGTCGACCAGCCGCGGACGCTGCTGCTGCTGGTGCTCGGCCATATACTGCTCGCCGTGCCCTATGTGGTGCTG
>NZ_RZRX01000638.1:0-538 GCF_003997405.1 Mesorhizobium sp. M2A.F.Ca.ET.042.01.1.1 | reverse complement strand
TTCGAGATAGCCGAGGTCGGATGCCAGCGCGCGCAGCGAGTTGTCGCCCATGCCCTCGCGCGCCAGATGGCGCAGCGTCTCGACGTCGTCGTCGGTGAGGATTTCGGCGAGGAAATCACGGCGGCCGAACGGCAGCACGGCGTCCAGCGCATCGAGCGCCTCGGCGCGCCGCAGTGTTTCGTCGGATGCTGGTTTGGGCAGGCGGGCGTCCATCACGGCCCTCAGAACAGATAGCGGTTGGCTGCCCAGTCGAGCAGCACGGAAGCGTTGCGATCAGGCAGACGCACGCGCCCGGCGCGCAGGCCTTCGGCGATCGCCTCGCCGACGTCCGGATCGACCCAGTGGCCATGCGTCATGAGAAAAAACCAGGCGAACGGGAGGCCCACCTCGGCGTCGATCGCCTCGATGCGCTCCATCAGCCGGTACATGGAAGCACCCTCTTCGACGAGTAGCCGTTCGGCCGGCATTTTGAGCGGCCGCGGGATAAAACCGATCTCGCGCCGGCCGCGTTCCTCAAAGTCGTGGATGTCGAAAGCCC
>NZ_RZRX01000637.1:0-554 GCF_003997405.1 Mesorhizobium sp. M2A.F.Ca.ET.042.01.1.1 | reverse complement strand
TCATGCCACCGTCCGGCGAAGGCGCCAACCTGGCAATGTTCGACGGCGCCGAGCTCGGCAAGGCGATTGCCGCGAACCCGTACGACATCGAGAAGGCACTTGCCGACTATGAGGAGCCGATGTTTGCCCGCGCCGCCGCCAAAGCCCCGGACGCGCGCCAGGTGCTGGAGCTTTGCCTCGGCGAACGCGCGCCGTTCTCACTGGTGGACTTCTTCAACGACGTCGCGCGGGAAAAGCACGCGTGATCCTGACGACCCTTCGAACGTTCCAATCGCGAGCGAGCCTGTGCCCTCAGTCCTCGAACTCGCACGCCGCGACATAGATCGCGGCGAGCTTCTCGATGCCGGCCTGGTCCTCCTTGTCGAAGCGGCCCGGCAGCGGGCTGTCGAGGTCGAGCACGCCGAACGCGCCATCGGCGTCGCGCAACAGCACCACCAGCTCGGAGCGCGAATCGGCATCGCAGGCGATGTGGCCAGGGAATTCGTTGACGTCCTTGACCAGCATCGACATGTCGAGCTCAATGGCCTTGCCGCAGACGCCCTTGCCGACAGCGA
>NZ_RZRX01000636.1:0-558 GCF_003997405.1 Mesorhizobium sp. M2A.F.Ca.ET.042.01.1.1 | reverse complement strand
GGGCACATATTCCACCGCCATGCCGGCGAGCATCGCCCGCACCAGATAATCCGTGTCCTCGGCCGAACGCAGCGCCCCGCCGGCGCCGAAGCGCTCGTCGAAGGGGCCGATACGGGCGGCGACGGCGCGGTGCATGGTCATGTTGCAGCCGAGCACGAAGCCGCCCGGATGGACGGCGGGCGTCAACCGCTCGCGCTCGTCGCAGCGCTTGATGGTGAAGGGCAGGTCCAGCGCGTCGCCGCCCGTATCGGCCCCTTCGACGAGCGCTTCGGCGCCGGCGGGGCGCTGCGTTCGGCCGAGGACACGGATTATCTGGTGCGGGCGATGCTCGCCGGCATGGCGGTGGAATATGTGCCCGACATGACGATCTTCCACCATCACGGACGGCGCGACCGCGCGGCGATCGACCGGCTGCACCGCGACTATCATTTCGGCAACGGCGCGCTGTTGCTGAAGCATTTTCGCCGCGCGCCCTGGCTGCTGCGCCATTTCTACTGGGCGGCTCGGGCGGCCATGCGCGAGCTCGTCGGCGGGCCGCGCTTCGACCAGGATCTCAAC
>NZ_RZRX01000635.1:0-559 GCF_003997405.1 Mesorhizobium sp. M2A.F.Ca.ET.042.01.1.1 | reverse complement strand
ACGGGCGCGACTGGAGCCACGGGTGCGACTGGAGCAACGGGCGCGACCGGAGCGACTGGTTCGACCGGAGCAACTGGCGCGACCGGAGCCACAGGCGCTACCGGAGCCACAGGCACGACCGGAGCCACGGGTTCGACCGGAGCCACGGGTGCGACCGGAGCGACGGGTTCGACCGGAGCGACGGGTTCGACGGGAGCTACAGGCTCGACCGGAGCAACGGGTTCGACTGGAGCGACGGGTTCGACGGGAGCTACAGGCTCGACCGGAGCAACGGGCGCGACTGGAGCCACGGGTGCGACTGGAGCAACGGGCGCGACCGGAGCGACGGGTTCGACCGGAGCGACGGGTTCGACGGGAGCTACAGGCTCGACCGGAGCAACGGGTTCGACTGGAGCGACGGGTTCGACGGGAGCTACAGGCTCGACCGGAGCAACGGGCGCGACTGGAGCCACGGGTGCGACTGGAGCAACGGGCGCGACCGGAGCGACTGGTTCGACCGGAGCAACTGGCGCGACCGGAGCCACAGGCGCTACCGGAGCCACAGGCACGACCGGAGCCA
>NZ_RZRX01000634.1:0-577 GCF_003997405.1 Mesorhizobium sp. M2A.F.Ca.ET.042.01.1.1 | reverse complement strand
CCCAAGCGGGGGAGATGTCCGGCAGGACAGAGGGGGGCGCTGTCCCGCCGACGTCTCCAGTAACGCGCCCATCCTCAATTCCCCTCGAACACCGGCTTTTCCTTCGCCACGAACGCCTTGTAGGCCCGCTCGAAATCGCCGGTCTGCATGCAGATCGCCTGCGCTTGCGCTTCCGCCTCGATCGCCTGGTCGAGGCCCATCGACCATTCCTGGTTGAGCTGTGTCTTGGTGATGCCATGCGCGAAGGTCGGGCCGGAAACGATGCGCGCCGCCATGTCGAGCGCGTCGGCCTCCAACGCGGCCGCATCGACAAGCCGGTTGTAGAACCCCCAGCGCTCGCCCTCGGTGGCGCTCATGGTGCGGCCGGTGTAGAGCAGCTCGGCGGCGCGGCCCTGGCCGATGATGCGCGGCAGGATCGCGCAGGCGCCCATGTCGCAGCCGGCGAGCCCGACGCGGGTGAACAGGAAGGCGGTCTTTGCTTCCGGGGTGGCGATGCGGATGTCGGAGGCCATGGCGATGATCGCGCCGGCGCCGACAGCCACGCCGTCGACGGCGGAGATGATGGGTTTGCCGCAAT
>NZ_RZRX01000633.1:0-587 GCF_003997405.1 Mesorhizobium sp. M2A.F.Ca.ET.042.01.1.1 | reverse complement strand
TCTCACAACTGGCAACGGATCGTGTGAGTGGCACCGTGTCCTGCAAGACGCTGTCTGTCGACAGGGATGAAGGCCCGCGCGAAAGCAGTTATGAGGGACTTTCTGCCCTAAAGCCCGCGCTGGATCAGGGGCGGTTTGTAACGGCCGGCAATGCCAGTCAACTCTCAGATGGCGCAAGCGCCCTTGTTCTTATGGATCTCGAAACCGCTCGGCGGGAAAATCTGAAGCCGCTCGGAATCTTCCGCGGCATGGCGGTTGCCGGATGTGCGCCTGAGGAGATGGGCATCGGCCCCATCATTGCGGTCCCAAAACTTCTTGCGCGCCATGGGCTAGCAATTGACGACATTGACCTATGGGAGATTAACGAGGCCTTCGCAGCGCAGCTGCTGGCCTGCACCGATCGCTTGGAAATCTCGCCGGAACGTCTCAACGTCAATGGCGGCGGCATCGCGCTCGGCCATCCCTACGGCATGACCGGGGCACGGCTGGCTGGACATGTGCTAATAGAAGGCCGGCGCCGTGGGGCCAGGCTGGCCGTCGTCAGCATGTGCATCGGTGGCGGGCAGGGTGCTGCGGCACTCTTCGAA
>NZ_RZRX01000632.1:0-594 GCF_003997405.1 Mesorhizobium sp. M2A.F.Ca.ET.042.01.1.1 | reverse complement strand
AATGTCTCGAGCCCCCTTGGACCGGAACAGCTCATAGCGGCGCTCCATCTCCGTGACGAGACCTTCCATGACCTCGACCGCCCGCGCTTGGTCGACAATCACCCCGCCCTGCAGATGCGGCAGCCGCTCGATTGCCGCATAGTCGACACCCATCTTCGGATCGATCAGGTGGATGTGCGCCAGATCACTGGAGTTCGTCGCAGCGATGTCGAGGAGGAGCGCTTGGATCAGCACGGATTTCCCCGACCCGGTTGCGCCCGCGACAAGCGTGTGCGGCTCATGCTGTTGTCCGCCGGCGAATGGGCCACCAAGGTTGAGATAGAGGATTTCGCCGTCGAGTTCCTTTAGGCCGAGCACGAAGGACGTGTTCACGCCCGCGGCACTGCGATTGATTTCCCGTCGGCCCCAAACATCCCAAAGCGAAACGACCTGTCGCTGCGGCCGCGCTACGCCGACGACGATCTCGCCCGGCAATGGCGAAATCGAGATCAGCCTAAGCCCATGCGTCGTCAGAAGCGATGATTGTTTCGCTTCGATGTCTTCAACGCGCAGACGATCCGACCCCATGAAACGGATCAGCGCGGCGTTTGGCGT
>NZ_RZRX01000631.1:0-594 GCF_003997405.1 Mesorhizobium sp. M2A.F.Ca.ET.042.01.1.1 | reverse complement strand
GTGCATCGATATCAGGACAAGGCGCTTTTACTCGCGACGGATCGCTGCCCGGTCTACTGTCGTTTTTGCACCCGAAGCTACGGCGTGGGTCTAGACACGCGACTGGTCTCAAAGAAGAGGGCGCCACCATTCCAGAGCCGATGGAATAATATCCTGGCCTATCTTCGCGCGACGCCAACCATCGTTGACGTGGTTGTATCGGGAGGAGATTGCTTTCGACTCAAAGCCTCCAGACTTTCAGCGATCGGCATGGGGCTTCTGTCCATCTCCTCAATTCGCCGGATTAGGTTCGCGACGAAAGGCCTCGCCGTACTGCCTATGAAAATCACGAGCGATCATGAATGGACCGATGCCCTCGTGAAAATCGCCGATGCAGGCCGCAATCAGGGCGTGGAGATTTCATTTCACACCCATTTCAATCATCCGCGAGAAATCACCGGCTACACGATTGCGGCTGCAGATCTTCTTTTCAAGCGGGGCATCAGGATGCGCAACCAGTCCGTTCTCATGGCTGGGGTCAATGACGATCCCGAGGTCATGAAAATGCTCATTAAAAAGCTATCACACCTGCATATCCAGCCATACTACGTGTAT
>NZ_RZRX01000630.1:0-598 GCF_003997405.1 Mesorhizobium sp. M2A.F.Ca.ET.042.01.1.1 | reverse complement strand
CCAACCGGCTGTCCGGCCGCGTCGTCTCGACCTCCTATCTCGGCGGCAGCGCCATCTACGAGATCGACATCGGCGGCACGAGTACGGTGCGCGCAAACACGCAAATCAGCAGCTGGGTTGTTCGCGAAGGTGAGGTAATCAATATCGGTTTCGACCCTTCCGGCTGTGTCCTGCTGGACGAGAAGGGATGTCGCATTTCGTGAAGGCGAAGCGGCCCCATTTTATCATCAGTTCGAAGCGCCGGACCTTGATGGCATCACCGCCAAACGATGAGGCTCAAGCTGAATATCCCATTCTGTCAAGGACTTTGTACCCGGGAACATACTAACGATGGTCCGTGAACTGGTAAAGAACGAAGCCACCAGACAGTCTTCCCCCGTGGGGGACGCATTGGTGTTTGACGGCATGGCATACCTCGATGGCCACGCTAGTGATCCGCAGAGCATCGGATGGATGCAGGGGTTCCCTCCTCCAGCGAACATGCAGATCACGTTCGAGGGTGGCCGCTACATGGCCTTCCCTGAAATTCGTTGGAGCCTCTCTCATATGCGGGAGATTGTGCCGACGGTGAGTGTCCAGCGCTCCTATGGGGCTGGGC
>NZ_RZRX01000062.1:0-26842 GCF_003997405.1 Mesorhizobium sp. M2A.F.Ca.ET.042.01.1.1 | reverse complement strand
GTATTGGCCTGAACCGGCATAGCCGGTCTTCAGCCAGGCATTGCCGAAGTCGTTGTCCCATTTGTAGTCGGCGCTCGGCGTGACGGCGGCGACGTGCTCCTTGACCAGCTTCGAGTCGACGACGGAGGCGACGGTGGCGGACAGGCAGTTGAGCACGAAGCTCGGCGCGTAAGCCTTGTCGACGACGAACTGGAAGGTGGTGTCGTCGACCGCCTTGGCCTTCTCGGTGACATTGTCGCCGCTGATGCCGAACTGGTTAATGATGAAGGCCGGGCTCTTGTCGAGCTTGATGGCGCGTTCGAAGGAATAGGCGACATCGGCGGCGGTGATCGGATTGCCGGACGCGAACTTCATGCCTGGCTTGAGCTTGAAGGTGTAGGTCAGGCCGTCGTCGGACACCGTCCAGCTCTCGGCGAGGTCGGGCTTGACCTTGGAGGTGTCGCTGAGATCGAGGCGGACCAGCAGGTCATAGGTGTTGCCGGTGACCTCGGCGGTCGACAGCTCGAACGCCTCGCCCGGATCCATCGAGATGATGTCGTCGATGGCGAAGCCCTCGACCAGCGTGTCGGCGGGCGTGACGGCGAAGGCAGGCGTCGCGAGCAGCGCGGTCATCGCCACACCCGCAAGCAAGCTACGGACGGCAAACTTTTCCAGCATCATGGTGATCGTTCCCTGTTTTGTTGACCTGAGTTCCCGGCTCAGGGCTTGATTATTCTTCTCGAAGCCGGCAGCGGCTTGGACCGCTTACCGTCGTGTTTTTTGTCCAGTTGGTCAACTCCCTATTCGTTGCGGTCCGCTCGGCCGCATGGATTTTTGCCAGACGGCATATCGGACCAAATGGGCGGCGATCCGTCGACCCATGCGCCGGCTAATTGCAGCCGCCGATCGAGAAAAATCTGCCTGTGTTCGAGCCCTGGAAGGCGCCGCTATTTCAACTGCGCGACCAAGCCTGCATCGGGGAAACAGGTGGCGGGCTTGCCGTTCTTGGCCTGCCAGATGCCGATCGAGCGGCGCGTCTTGAAGCCGGGCAGGCCGTCGGCGCTGCCGACGTCGTAGCCCTTGGCTTCCAGCGCACGCTGCAAGGCGGCGATGTCGGAGCGGTGCAGATCGCCGACCGGCCCCCAACTGCCGGCAAAGCCGGCGTCGCCCTTGGCGATGCGGTCGGCGGCATGGCCGATGAACAGGCCATAGAGATCGCTGTTGTTGTATTGCTTGATGACATAGAAGTTCGGCGTGACGATGAAGGCAGGTCCGCTGCGCCCGGCCGGCATCAGCAGAAGGCCCTCGGCCTTCAATTCGCTTGCCTGAAACGCCTTGTTGTCGGCGCGCCTGATGCCCATCGCCACCCAGTCGGATATCTTCTTGCCCTGATCAGGACCCTCGAGCGCACAGGAAACGCTTGCCGGCACGGTCACCTCGACGCCCCAGCCGCGCCCCCTCACCCAGCCATAGTGGACGAGATAGTTGGCGATCGAGGCGAGCACGTCGGGCGTCGAATTCCAGATGTCGGGCCGGCCGTCGCCGTCGAAGTCGACGGCGTGCTTGAGGAACGAGGTTGGCATGAATTGCGGCTGGCCGAGCGCGCCGGCCCAGGACGATTTCATCGCATTGACCGGCGCCAGCCCGCGCTCGACGATGTCGAGCGCCGCCAGCACCTCGGTGCGGAAGAAGTCTTTCTTGGTCGACATGAAGGCCTTGGTGCCCAGCACCTCGAAGGCATCGTAAGGCATCTTGGCCGCGCCGAAGCCGGTCTCGCGGCCCCAGATCGCCAGAACCACCTCGCCCGGCACGCCGTAGCGCTTCTCGATCAGCCCGAGCACTCTCGAATTGGCGCTCTCGCGCGCCCGCCCGCCCGTGGTGACGGCGCGGATGATCTTCTCGGCGAAATAGTTGGCTGGCGGGCCGAACTCGGCCTGATGCTGCTTCTCAGGTGTCGTGGGCTTTTCGCCGGGCAGGACGAGATCTGGCAGCTTGAGGTTCGGCTTCACGCCGAGGAAGGCCTCGTCGAAGGTCTTTTTCGAAATGCCTTTGGATTTGGCTTCGGGCCAGAGATCGGTTTGAAGCCAGGCCTGGAACTGGTCGTCGATGGAGGCGGCGTGGGTGGGAGTGGTGAGAATGAGGCTGAATATTGCCAGCAGAAGAAATGCGAGGCTGTATTTGGAAAAGCCTCGTTCTGTCGCCCCCCTCTCTGTCCTGCCGGACATCTCCCCCTCAAGGGGGGAGATTGGCAGCTTCATCGGCCGCGTCCTCTTCCCCACGCTCGTGATTGGCGAAGGCCGAACCGACAGCCAATCTCCCCCCTTGAGGGGGAGATGTCCGGCAGGACAGAGAGGGGGGCCTGGCGCCAACTTCGAAGGATTTATTCCAGTCATTCCCCGCCCCCTCCGCAGTCCCCTCAAAACGCCGTCCTTGATCGCAGCGCCGCTGCCAGCGTGCCTTCGTCGAGATAATCCAGCTCGCCGCCGACCGGCACGCCATGCGCCAGCCGCGTTACCTTCACATCGAAGCCCGACAACTGATCGGTCAAATAATGCGCGGTCGTCTGCCCCTCGACGGTGGCGTTGACCGCAAGGATGACTTCCTTGACCTCGCCGCCAGCGATGCGGTCGACCAGCGAACGGATGTTGAGTTGGTCGGGACCGATGCCGTCGAGCGGCGACAGCGTGCCGCCGAGCACGTGGTAGCGCACGTTCATGGCGGCCGCGCGCTCCAGAGCCCAGAGGTCGGAGACATCCTCGACGACGATCAGCGTGCCAGCGTCGCGGCGTGGATCGGTGCAGATCATGCACGGGTCGGAGGTGTCGACATTGCCGCAGGTCGAGCAGATGCGCACCTTGTCGACCGCCTCGCCCATGGCGGCGGCCAAAGGCTCGAGCAGCTGCTCCTTCTTCTTGATGAGATGGAGCGCGGCGCGCCTGGCCGAGCGGGGCCCAAGCCCCGGCACCTTGGCCAGGAGCTGGATCAGGCGTTCGATTTCCGGACCGGCGATTCTCTTCGACATCGCCTTGATCTAGAGCAATTCCAGGAAAAGTGCGAAGCGGTTTTCCGTCCGGAATTGCGTGAAAGACGAAAAGATGGATCAGTTCGCCGTTTCGTGAAACGGCGGACTGATCCAGGATTTTTCAGCGCCGTTTGGAACAGCCGCAACGACACAGGGCCCGCCATGCTGCCATGACGGGCCCTGCATTGGATGCAATCGGGTTCAGTTGGTTTCGAGCGGCCGGTCCTGGCTGGCGATCATCGCGCCGATGGCGTCGGTGTTCTCAGGCGTCGACTGGAAGCCCATCGCCGCTTCCTGCGGCGCGTTGGGCACCGAGGTGATGTAGCGGCCCTTGAGCGTGCCGCCGAAACGCGAGGCGTCCGGTTCGGCCATCGGCTCCTGCATAGCCACGACCGTCGGCTTCTGCGCGAGGCGGCCGGATTTCTGCGACGGCGCAGCAGCGGCCGTCACATAGGTCTCTTCGGCGGGAACGATTGCCGCCTTGGCCGGAAGCGTCGGTCCGGCAGCGTTCATCGCGGCCTGCTTTGCCGGATCCTGCCGCACGATCGTCTTGACCACCGGTTCGGCGGAAGCCACCAGCACGGGCGCGGTTGGGTCGATTTTCTGCTGTTTGTCGGAGGCCATCGCGACCATGGGCTCATCCGGCAGCGGCTGCCAGTTGCGGCCGCGCTTCTCATAGAAGGCGTTGCCGCCGGCCACCATCGTGTAATGCATGTTCTTGTAAGGGAAACGCAGGCCGGCGGTGTGGAAATACATCGTGCTCTTGAGCTTGGCCTTGCGCTCGCCTCTCAGCACCGCGTCGGCGGCTTCCTCGACATCGGGCAGCGCCCTGGAATTCATCGGCCGCGTCAGCACGCCCGGCGCGAACTGGCCCTTCTCGCCGACGACCTCGCAGATGGTGTTGCCATGCTGGCCCGAGCGCAGACGGTTCATCACGACCGTGCCAACGGCGATCATGCCGTCGCGGCTCGACCGGTTGGACTCGAAGAACATCGCCCTTTGCAGGCATTCCTTATCCTTCAGCGAGTGGCTGGAGGAACGCGTAAGGAAGCTCGGCGTCAGCGCGTCGGTCAGTCCCGACACCGACATGCCATGGGAGGAAGTGGTCTGGCTGCAGCCGGCCAGGAGCAAGGGGGAAGTGACGATGCCGATAAGCAGCAGCGGCGTCTTCCATCGCGTCGCGATCACCAAAAAAGCCTCATGTCCAAGATGCCAGCCCGCCCCGAGATGTGGCAAGAATGAGACTCTTTCAGGCAAAAAGATGGCTAGATGGTTAGCGACTTCTGGACTTGGGTAAAACTTTATGAAAGCCGCGAAATGAGCCCGTGAGCATTGCCGGCAAAATGGTTAATATTGCCGTCCGGGCTCGATTTCCGTTCATAATCAATTAACTGGCGGAGGCCGCCTCAGAACGGCAATTTCATCCCGGGGGGAATCGGCAGACCCGCCGTCAACGCCTTGGTCTTCTCCTGCATTACCTGCTCGACCTTACTTTTGGCGTCATTGTGGGCGGCCAGGATGAGGTCCTCGAGGATCTCGGCTTCGTCCGCCTTGATCAGCGACGGATCGATCTTCAGCGCCTTCATCTCGAACTTGCCGGTGAGCGTGATGCTGACGAGGCCGCCGCCGGCCTGGCCGGTGGCTTCAAGCGTGGCGATCTCGTCCTGCATGGCCTGGAACTTGGCCTGCATTTCCTTCGCCTTGCCCATCAGGCCGAGAAGATCTTTCATCGGATGGTCCTCTAAGATTGTTTCAGATTTCGTCGTCGTCGGACGCAGGCTCGACCGGAACTTCGGCTTCGGCCTCTTCCACGTCCGGCACATCCGGAATGCGCACGTCGATGATCTTGGCGCCCGGGAAGCGAGCGAGGATGGCCGCGACAGTCGGATCCGCCTTGGCGTCGGAGAAGGCATTCTCGCGCTTCGTCGTCTCCATCTCGGCCAATGTCTGGCCGCCCTCCTCCTTCGACAGCGACACCAGCCAGTTGCGGCCGGTCCAGGCGCGCAGCTTGGAGGTCAGGTCGTTGAGCAGCATCTTCGGCGCGTCGTCGGTCAGGGTGACGTCGAGGCGACCGGGCTCGATGCGCACCGGCCGCACGCAGCGCTTCAGCAGCACCTTGAACGCGATGTCGCGATTGGCCTCGGCGAGCGCGACGATGTCGGCCAGCGATTTGACCGGAACGACAGGCGCTTCGGCGACCGGCGCCGGTTGCGGAACGTAGGCCTCCGGCACAGGCTGCGCCTCGACCAGCCGCATCGTCTGAGCGCCGCCATTTGAACTGGGCATCCGCGCCTGCGCCACGGCACTGGCGCCGCCGCCATTGCCCGGATTGGCCGGTGCGCCATTGGCGCGCGGCGCGCCGTTCGGCAGCGGGCCTGCGCCTTCCAGCGATTTCAGCGCCTCGTCCAGCGTCGGCAGGTCGGCGGCATGCGCCAGCCTGATCAGCACCATCTCGCCGGCGCTGACCGGCCGGTTGGAGGACTGCACCTCGGGAATGCCCTTGAGCAGCATCTGCCAGGTCCGCGACAGCACGCGCACTGACAATGTGCCTGCGAATTCGGCGCCGCGCCGGCGCTCGTCCTCGGAAAGCGACGCGTCGTCGGCCGCCGACGTCACGAAGCGCAGGCGGGTGACGAGGTGGTTGAACTCGGCAAGGTCGGTGAGCACAGCGGCCGGATCGGCGCCGGTGTCGTATTGCGCACGGAATTCGGCAAGCGCCGCCGCCACATCGCCCTTCATGACGTGCTCGAACAGGTCGATGATGCGGGCGCGGTCGGCGAGGCCGAGCATAGCGCGCACCGCATCGGCGCTGACGGTGCCGCTGCCATGGGCGATCGCCTGGTCGAGGATCGAGAGCGAATCACGCGCCGAGCCCTCGGCGGCCCGCGCGATCATCGCGAGCGCCTCGTCGTCGACGGAAATGCCTTCCTTGGCGGCGATCGAGGACAGATGCCCGACCAGCGCGCCGGCATCGATGCGCCTCAGGTCGAAGCGCTGGCAGCGCGATAGGACCGTGATCGGCACCTTGCGGATCTCGGTGGTGGCGAAGATGAATTTTACGTGCGGCGGCGGCTCTTCCAGCGTCTTCAGCAGGCCGTTGAAGGCCTGGGTGGAGAGCATGTGCACTTCGTCGATGATGTAGACCTTGTAGCGGGCCGAGACCGGCGCATAGCGCACCCGGTCGATGATGTCCCTGATATCGTCGATGCCGGTGTGCGAGGCCGCGTCCATCTCGATGACGTCGACATGGCGGCCTTCCATGATCGCCTGGCAATGCTCGCCGGGGACCGAAAGGTCGACGGAGGGCTGGTCGACGGTCGCGGTCTTATAGTTTAGGGCGCGGGCGAGGATGCGCGCGGTGGTCGTCTTGCCGACGCCGCGCACGCCCGTCAGCATCCAGGCCTGGGCGATGCGGCCGGTGGCAAAGGCATTGGTCAGCGTGCGGACCATCGGCTCCTGGCCGATCAGCTCGGAGAAATTCGAAGGACGATATTTACGCGCCAGGACGCGATAGGCGCCGGCCTTACCGGTCTCCAGGCTTTCCGTCCCCAAATTTCCGGCTTCGCTCATTCGCCGTCAAAAGCTCCCAGGACCGCGACGGAAGGCGGCCGATTCCTGCGCATAGTCTCGCCCGCACGGCTTGGCGCCGTCAATGTCGCGGGAGAAAGGCGAAGAGGTGGGAGGCTGGAACAATGACCCGTTCCGGGCTCGTTAGGGCTGCTTCCTTCCGGACCTGACCCGGTTGGCGAGTGGATCGTCCACCACCAACCTCCCGCGCTCCATATCGGCAATTCAGCGGCGAAATGCAAGGGCAGAGCCGGAGCCTGCGGCCATATGGAGACCGGAAAGCCCTTCAAATCGCCAAGAGCGGTCAATGAATCGCTTGCAGCCACCTTGCCGCCGCTCTAGCGTTCGTTGGTTTGAAGAATGATACAAGAAACAAAGGAAACGCCCATGCTGCCTGGCCTCAAGGCCGGTTTCACGCTGGACGCCCGTCTGGAGGCGGACAGCGAGCAGCTTATGTGGCTTGGCCTTTGCGAACTCCGATTGATGAATGATCGCCGCTGGCCGTGGCTGGTGCTGGTGCCGCAGCGTCCGGGCATCGAGGAGTTGCACGAGATGACGCCGCTCGACCAGGCGATGCTGACCTTCGAGACCAATATGGTGGCGCAGGCGCTTAAGCGGGTGACCGGCTGCACCAAGATCAACACCGGCGCCCTGGGCAACATCGTGCGCCAGCTGCATGTCCATGTCGTCGCCCGCTCCGAGGGCGATCCCGGCTGGCCGGGTCCGGTCTGGGGGCACGGCATACGCGAACCCTATCAGCGCTCCGACATCAGGCGGTTTGCCCAAACGATCAAGGCGGCGCTATAAGCTGACCAGTGTCCACCAGCATACCCCGAGTCCCCATGAGCTTCCGCCTGTTTGACGCGCCCTTGCGCGAGCCGAGCCAGTTTGTCGGTTTCGCCGGCAACCGGATCGACCGGCAGTCCGAGAACCGCGCCGACGACGCGGTCGAAAAGGCGCTGGCCGACCGGACCACGCGGCTGATGCTGATGCATGCCGGCCGGCTTTACCTCAAACTCGATGACGGCAAATTCGACCCCTGGTTCAATGTGGCCGAGAGCGAGACCTTCGATGTCTCGCTCGACCGTGGCGTGCTGCTCGGCTTCTCCGAGGAAGGCCCGGTGCTGGCCGTGCCGGCGGGCATCGAGCCGGAAAATCTCCCCGAGACGGTCAAGGCGATCGACTATCGTTCCGTCTATATGCAAGGGCTGATCGACGAGGCGGCGGCCGGCGCGCTGGCGCAAGGGGCGGCGCTGCTCGCCTGGCACGCCAGCCACGCCTTCTGCTCGAAATGCGGCAACCGCTCGGAGATGCGCGCCGGCGGTTACAGGCGCCACTGCCCGGTCTGCGGCACCGACCATTTCCCGCGCACCGACCCGGTGGCGATCATGCTGACGGCAACGCGCGAGAAATGCCTGCTGGGGCGCGGCCGGCATTTCGCG
This sequence comes from Mesorhizobium sp. M2A.F.Ca.ET.042.01.1.1, assembly GCF_003997405.1. NCBI lineage: Bacteria > Pseudomonadati > Pseudomonadota > Alphaproteobacteria > Hyphomicrobiales > Phyllobacteriaceae > Mesorhizobium > Mesorhizobium sp. M2A.F.Ca.ET.042.01.1.1. Next base: position 18,832 of record NZ_RZRX01000062.1, on the reverse strand, counting down.
CCAGGCATGTATTCGGCGCTTGCCGGCTTCATCGAGCCGGGCGAGACGATCGAGGCGGCGGTGCGGCGCGAGACGCTGGAAGAGGCCGGCATCCGGCTCGGCCGCGTCGTCTACCACGCCAGCCAGCCCTGGCCGTTCCCCTATTCGCTGATGATCGGCTGTTTCGGCGAGCCGCTCAACGAGGATATCCAGGCCGACCTCAACGAGTTGGAGGACTGCCGCTGGTTCTTCCGAGACGAGGTGCGCACGATGCTGGACAGGACGCATGCCGACGGCCTGATCACACCGCCGAAAGGGGCGATCGCCCATCACCTCATCCGCGCCTGGGTCGACAGCGAATAGGAGCGCAAGAATGATCCGTCATACCGTGGTGTTCACCTTGAAGCACGAGCCGCATTCGCTGGAAACGAAGCGCTTCCTGCACGACGCGAAGAAGATCCTGACCGGGATCAAGGGTGTGACGCATTTCGAGCAATTGCGGCAGGTGAGCCCGAAGAACGACTATCAGTTCGGCTTCTCGATGGAGTTCGCCGACCAGGCGGCCTACACGCGTTACAACGAGCACCCAGACCACGTCGCCTTCGTGCGCGATCGCTGGGTGCCGGAGGTGGAGAAGTTCTTGGAAATCGACTATGTGCCGCTGGGCGCGGTGATCTAAGCGCAAGTCGTGTAGTACAGGGTGAGCCGCCAGGTACACTCCTACTGGGCGGCACAACCAATCACCTGCGATGAGTGGTTGCTATCCATTCGCTCAATCTTGCAATTTCTCCTCAAGGGCATTAGATGTGGTTACGTAACCACATTTGGCGAATTGGTATGATCACCACGCTTTCGGGTCGCGAACTCAATCAGGATCTTGGCCGCGCAAAACGCGCTGCCAAGGACGGTCCTGTGATCATCACCGACAGGGGGCGGCCAGTGCATGTCCTCATGTCGTTCGATGAATATAAACGGCTCACCGGCAAAACGCGGTCGCTCGGTGACATGCTGGCTGCGCCGGAGGCGGGTGACCTTGATTTGCCGCTGCCGCCCCGCACGGAACGTGCCGAGCCAGTAGACCTGTCCTGATGCTGTTGCTCGATACCAATGTCGTATCTGAATTGCGAAAGATATCGAGCGGTAGGGCGCATCCCAATGTCATGCTCTGGAACGAAACCGTCGATCCTGCCGAAACCTTTATTTCGGCCGTGGTGCTGCACGAGCTGGAGATTGGTGTAAGACTGGCGGAACGCCATGATGCCGCTGCTGGCAAAGTGTTGCGCAATTGGTTGGAAAATGCGGTTCTCACAACATTTTCCGGTCGAATTTTGCCGCTGGACGAAGCAGCCGCCGTTCAGGCGGCACAATGGCATGTCCCCGATCCAAAACCGATCAACGACGCCTATATCGCCGCCACCGCCCTCACCCGGCGAATGACGCTGGTGACGCGCAACATTGGCGATTTCCAGGGAATGGGAGTAACGCTGGCAAATCCGTGGGACATCCAGGCGTAGGCTTAAGCACCGTTTCACGCATGTCCTTGTATTGACATGCCCTAATCCGCCACCTTCCACTGCTCGCGCGAGGCGCTTGCCGGGTAGACGCCGAGGATGCGCACTTCGCGCGAGAAGAAGCGCAGCTCGTCCAATGCCAGCTTGACCAGCGGATCGTCCGGATGGCCTTCGATGTCGGCGTAGAACAGCGTCGCGGTGAAGGCGCCTAACTGGTAGCTCTCGAGCTTGGTCATGTTGATGCCGTTGGTCGCGAAGCCGCCCATGGCCTTGTAGAGCGCGGCAGGCACGTTGCGGACGCGGAAGATGAAGGTCGTCATCATCTTGGCGTCCGGCGTGGGCCGCTCCACCCATTGCTTGTTCTTGGTCAAGACTACGAAGCGGGTGACGTTGGAATCAGTGTCCTCGACATTCTTCTCGATGATGTCGAGCCCATAGAGCTCGGCGGCAAGAGCCGGCGCCAGCGAGGCCATGGTGCGGTCCTTGACTTCCGACACCATCTTGGCCGAACCCGCCGTGTCGCCGGCGATGACCGGCTTCCAGCCGTTCTTGCGGATATATTTGCGGCACTGTCCCAGCGCGTGGATGTGGCTGTGCACGGTCTTGATCTCTTCGCGCTTCACCCCGGGCAACACCATCAGTTGGAAGTGGATCGGCAGGAAATACTCGCCGACGATGTGCAGCTTCGATTCCGGCAACAGGTGATGGATGTCGGCGACGCGGCCGGCGATCGTGTTCTCGATCGGGATCATGGCGAGCTCGGCCTTGCCGGTCTCGACCGCATTGAAAGCGTCCTCGAAGGTCGGGCAGGGCAACGGGTCCATCGCGGGGAACATGTTGCGGCACGCCGTGTCGGAGTTAGCGCCGGGTTCGCCCTGGAAGGAGATTCTGTTGGTCTTTGCGGTCATGCGGATGGTCTCAGCTTGAAAGGATCTGCCTGGCGCGTTCCAAGTCGTGCGGCGTGTCGACCCCAAGCGGCAGCGATTTGACGATCTCGGCGTCGATGCGCATGCCGGCTTCCAGCCCGCGCAATTGCTCCAGCCGCTCGCGCCGCTCCAGCGCCGAGGGCTTCAGCGCCACGAAGCGTTCGAGCGCGGCGCGGCGGTAAGCATAGAGGCCGATGTGATGGTAGAGCGGCCCCTCGCCCCAGGGCGCGGTGGCGCGGGTGAAATAAAGCGCCTTCAGCCGTGTCGCGGATCGCGGCGAGCCGACGATCTTGACCACATTCGGGTTGGTCTTCTCCTCGTCGCGCACGATCTCGACGCCGAGCGTGGCGATGTCGACCGATCTGTCCTCAAACGGCCGCAGCGACGCGCCAATGATCTCGGGGTCGATGGTCGGCAGGTCGCCCTGCACGTTGACGATCGTTTCCACCTGCTTTTCGGGATCCAGCGCCGTCAGCGCCTCGAAGATGCGGTCGGAACCCGATTCGTGATCCATGCGGGTCATGACCGCCTCGAAGCCATGCGCCCGCACGGCCTCCGCGACCGCTTGCGTGTCGGTCGCCACCACTACGCGGCCAAGCCCGGCCTCGGCTGCGCGGCGGGCGACATGGACGATCATCGGCGCGCCGGCAATATCGGCCAGCGGCTTGCCCGGCAGACGCGTCGAGGCCATGCGGGCGGGGATCAGGATCAAGGTTGACATCGGATTTTGCGGCGGTCGAAAAACGGGGATGGAAAAGTGGCAAAAGGTCTCACTGGAAGCGCCCTTATAGGTGTTGCAACGCCAGAGCAAAAGACCTAGTTTCCGCCCGGTTTGACTGGCCTTTCAGGGCAGTTCGCGATACCGACGGACGGAGTGGACGGGACGGTCCGCCGGAAAAGGGAGCAAGGGGCGTATGGATTCCAACGAAGTCAACAAGCTGCTTGGCGGATTTCTGGGAACCTGCTTCATCGTCTTTTCGATAGGCCTCGTCTCGGACGGGCTGTTCGCCTCGCCCGCCCCCGAAAAGCCCGGCTTCGCCATCGAAGCGCAGGAGCCGACCGAAGGCGGCGCGGCCGCGCCGGCCGCGGCCGAAAAGCCGATCGCCGACCTGCTTGCCGGTGCCAGCGCCGATGCGGGCGCCGCCATCTTCAAAAAGTGCCAGGCCTGCCATTCCGGCGAAAAGGGCGGCCCGAACAAGGTCGGTCCGGATCTCTGGGACATCGTCGACCGCCCCGTCGCCGCGCATGAAGGCTTCGCCTATTCGTCCGGCATGAAGGATTTCTCCAAGGGCGGCCAGGAGCACTGGACCTACGATAACCTCAACCACTTCATCACCTCGCCGAAGAAGTTCGTGAAGGGCACGGCGATGGGCTTCGCCGGCCTGCCGAAGGAAGAAGACCGCGCCAATGTGATCGCCTATCTGCGCACGCTGTCGGATAATCCGAAGCCGCTGCCGCAACCGGGCGCCGCCGCCGACGCCTCGGCAAAGCCGGCCGAAGCCGCCAAGCCGGCGGATGGCGCCGCCAAGCCGGCCGAGGGAAGCGCTCCAGCCAACCCCGCGGCGCCTGCTCAATAAACAATTTGTAATGGTGATATCCTCAGAAAAGCCGGGTTCGTCCCGGCTTTTCTGTTAGGAAAGCTGCATGGACGGCGACAAAGGCCATCCCTTGCGGTTTCCACCGGCGTCAAATGATCTAGATTGCGGGTGGTTGGAACTAGCGACGAGGAGAACGCATGAAGGTTGGCCGATTCCGCACGCTTTTCGCATCGGCGCTGGCGCTCGCCTTCGCCGCCAGCCTGCAGGCCAGCTTCGCCGATGAATGGCACACGACGTCCTCGCTGATCGGACCATCCAAATACGGTGAGAACTTCCAACACTACGACTACGTCAATCCGGATGCGCCCAAGGGCGGCACCTATAACTCCGTCGTTGTGGGCACCTTCGACAGCTTCAACCCTTACATCGTGCAGGGATCGCCGGCCGCCGGCTTCGCAGAGTTCGGCGGCGGCCTGCTCTACGACACGCTGATGGATCAGGCGACGGATGAGGGTAGCGTCAGCCACCCTCTGATTGCCGAGGCCTACAAATATCCGTTGGATTATTCGTCTGCGACCTATCGGCTTAACCCTCAAGCCAAATGGCATGACGGACAGCCGATCACCGCCGACGACGTGATCTGGTCGTTCCAGGTGCTGAAGGCCAACAGCCCGATGTATAGCCGCTATTTCGAGAACGTGACCGAGGCCGTCGCCATTTCGGACCGGGAGGTCGAGTTCCATTTCAACCAGAAGGGCAATCGTGAACTGCCCAAGATCCTCGGCGACCTCGTCGTCTTGCCGAAGCACTGGTGGGAGGGCACCGACCCCAGCGGCAAGAAGCGCGACATAACGAAGTCGACGCTGGAACCGCCGCTCGGCTCCGCCGCCTACAAGATCGCAAGCTTCAAGCCGGGCTCGGAGATCGTCTGGCAACGCGTGCCGGATTATTGGGGCGCCAAGCTGCCGGTGAAGATCGGCCGCGAGAATTTCGACATCCAGCGATTCACCTACATCCTGGACGACAATGCCGCATGGCAGGCCTTCACCAAGGGCGGATTTCAGGATCTCAAACCGGAGAACAGCTCGAGGCGTTGGGCGACATTCTACAATTTCCCGGCGATCAAGGCCGGCGACGTGATCAAGAAGGAGTTCAAGACCACCTCGCCGGAGCCGATGCAGGCTTTCATGCTCAACCAGCGGCGGCCCCTGTTCCAGGATCGTCTTGTGCGGGCAGCGCTGACCTACCCATTCGATTTCGAGACGATGAACCGTACCCTGTTCTACAACTCGAACACGCGCACCCAGAGCTATTTTCAGGGCACGGAACTTGCGTCGAGCGGGCTGCCGCAAGGCAAGGAACTCGAAATCCTCGAGAAATATCGCGACAAGCTGCCGCCGGAACTCTTCACGCAGGAATTCAAGCTGCCGATCTATGATTCCCCGCAAGCGGAACGGAAATACCTGAAGCAGGCGGTCGATCTCTTCGCCCAGGCAGGCTGGGTGATCAAAGGCGGCAAGATGGTGAACGCCAAGACCGGCGAGCCATTCAAGTTCGAAGTCCTCGGCGCGGCCGACACGGACCAGGTGATTTCCAGCCCCTGGATCGCCAATCTGCGCAAGATCGGTGTCGATGCAACGCTGCGCATCATCGATCCGACCCAGTACATCAACAGGCGCAACAATTTCGACTACGACGTCATCATCGGCCAGCTTGGCCAGTCGGAATCGCCTGGGAATGAGCAGCGCGATTTCTGGAGCTCGAAGGCGGCGGATACGCCGGGATCGCGCAACTATGCCGGCATCAAGAACCCGGTCGTCGACGCGCTGGTTGACCGCATCATCTTCGCAACCGACCGCGATGATCTCGTAGCCACCACCCACGCTCTCGATCGGGTGCTGCTGTGGAACTACTATACCGTGCCGCAATATTACCGCGCGGTGGTTTGGCTTGCCTACTGGAACAAGTTCGGCATGCCTGAGAAGCAGCCCACCTACCGCGGCGCCGACATCGATTCGTGGTGGATCGACCCCGCGAAGGAAAAGGCGCTGGCGGCCAAATACAAGGGCCTCAATTGATGGAGCGGCGGACTTTGCTTCCTCGCCGCGATTTCCTGGCGCTCGGCGCCGCAGCCACTGCCGCAGCACTGCTGCCAGGCCGGGCCTTTGCCGACATCCCAACTGGCGTCAAGCTGCATGGGCTGTCGGCCTTCGGCGACCTGAAATACAAGCCCGACTTCACGCTTTTCGACTATGTCAATGTCGATGCGCCGCAGGGCGGCACCTTCAACTTCTCGCCGCCCAACTGGGGCGCGAACCAGAGTCCGCAGACTTTCAACACGCTGAATTCCTTCGTTCCCAAAGGTGATTCCCCGCAGCGCATGGAAATGTGCTTCGATACGCTGATGGCGAGGGCACTCGACGAGCCTGATGCTGTTTACGGGCTGGTCGCCGAAAGCGTGACGATTTCTGACGACCGCAACAGTTTCACCTTCTCGCTGCGCCCGCAGGCACGGTTCCATGACGGCACGCCGCTCACCGCCGACGACGTCGCCTTCACCTACAAGCTGCTGAAGGACAAAGGGCATCCGGATTACGCGCTGTCGCTGACGCATCTGGAAGATGCCGTGGCGAAAGACACCCATACGGTCGAGCTCAAATTCTCCGGCAAGCAGTCGGCCCGCACCATCCTCAACGTGGTCGGATTCCCGATCCTTTCGAAGGCCTTCTTCACCGCCAATCCCTTCGACTCCTCCCAGCTCAACCCGCCGCTCGGCTCCAGCGCCTACAAGGTCGGGCGCTGGTCCGCGGGCGCCTGGATCGAATATGAGCGCGTGGCCGACTATTGGGGCAACGACCTGCCGGTCAATCGCGGCCAGAACAATTTCGAGCGTATCCGCATCGAATTCTACCAGGATCGCACAGCCGGGTTCGAGGCCTTCAAGAAGGGCGAGATCCTCTACCGCGAGGAGTTCACCTCGCGTGTCTGGGCGACGGCCTACGACTTCCCGGCCTTTACCGCCGGCAAGGTGATCAAGCATGAGTTCCCGGCCGAAACCACCCCTTCCATGCAGGCCACCGCGGTCAACCAGCGGCGCGAGCAATTCAAGGACCCACGCGTGCGGCAGGCGATCGCCCTCTGCTTCGATTTCGAATGGACGCGGCGCAACTTCTTCTATGGCTCCTATGAACGCTCGCAGTCCTGCTTCGAGAAATCCGACTTCCGGGCCGAGGGCATGCCAACGCCGCAGGAGCTGGCGCTGCTGGAACCACTGCGCGACCAGCTGCCGCCGGAGACCTTCGGTGAAGCGGTGACGCAACCGCCATCGGACGGGTCCGGACGAGATCGCAAGCAACTGAGCGCTGCGCTGAAATTGCTCGCAGAGGCTGGCTGGAAACGCTCCGGCGATTTCGTGCTCAATGACAAGGGCGGCCAGCTGGCCGCCGAATTTCTGGTCGACGACGAGACCTTCGTGCAGGTCTATTCGCCCTGGGTCGCCAACATGAAAGCCATCGGCATCGATGCCTCGATCCGCCTGGTGGATTCGGCTCAGTACCAGCTGAGGCAATCGACATTCGACTTCGACCTGCTCTCGGCCGCCTTCAATTTCAGCGCCACGCCGACCCGCGACGATCTGGAAATCTTCTTCCACTCGCGCAGCGCCGCGGTGTCGGGCTCGCGCAACCTGTCGGGCGTTGCAAGCCCAGCCGTCGATGCGCTGATCGATGCCGTCGGCGCCGCCAAGGACCGTGAAAGCCTGACCACCGCCATGCGCGTACTGGACCGGGCCTTGCGCGCGCGGCGCGATTGGATTCCAAGTTGGTATCTGGCGAATCACCGAAGCGCCTATTGGGACATGTTCGGCTTTCCAGAGCAGAAACCCGATTTCGGCTTTCCGGTCGAGGCGCTGTGGTGGTTCGACAAGGGCAAGGCGGCAAAGATTGGCAAAGCCTGACATGATCATCCGCGCGGGGCCCGTCGCCTGATGGGCGCCTATATCCTGCGCCGCATTCTTCTCATGATCCCGACGCTTTTCGGCATCATGGCGATCTCCTTCGCGGTCATCCAGTTCGCGCCGGGCGGCCCGGTCGAGCAGGTGATCGCCAAGCTGACCAACCAGGGCGGCAACGACCGCCTCGGCAGCGGTGGCGGCGACGCGGGCGGCGCAAATTTCGACGCTGCCGGCGATGTCGGCTCGAAATATCGCGGCGCGCAGGGGCTCGATCCTGAATTCATCAAGAAGCTGGAAAAGCAGTTCGGCTTCGACAAGCCGCCGCTCGAGCGCTTCGGCATGATGCTGTGGAACTATATCCGCTTCGATTTCGGCGACAGCTATTTCCGCGATATCTCAGTGCTGAACCTGATTCTCGAGAAGATGCCGGTCTCCATCTCCATCGGTCTGTGGATCACGCTTTTGTCCTACCTGATCTCGATCCCGCTCGGCATCCGCAAGGCGGTGAAGGACGGCTCGGCCTTCGACGTGTGGACCAGTGGCGTCGTCATCGTCGGCTATGCCATTCCCGGCTTCCTGTTCGGCATCCTCTTGATGGTGCTGTTTGCCGGCGGTTCGTTCTGGGACTGGTTCCCGCTGCGCGGCATCGTTTCGGACAATTGGGACCAGCTGTCGTGGCCCGCCAAGATCGCCGACTATTTCTGGCACATGACGCTGCCGCTGACGGCGCTGGTGCTGTCGGCTTTCGCAACGACGACGCTGCTCACCAAGAACTCCTTCCTGGAGGAGATCCGCAAGCAATATGTTGTTACGGCGCGCGCCAAGGGCCTGTCGGAGCACAAGGTGCTCTATGGCCACGTCTTCCGAAACGCCATGCTGATCGTGATCGCCGGCTTCCCCGGCGCCTTCATCTCCGCGTTCTTCACCGGCTCGCTGCTGATCGAGAACATCTTCTCGCTCGACGGCCTCGGCCTGCTCGGCTTCAAGTCGGTGATCGACCGCGACTATCCGGTGGTGTTCGCCACGCTGTACATCTTCTCGCTGCTTGGCCTGTTCGTCGGCCTGTTGTCCGACCTGATCTACACCTGGGTCGATCCGCGCATCGACTTCGAGCGGAGAGACATCTGATGGCCGAGGCTGCGATCGAAAGCGCGCCGGCCAGGCCTCGCAGGCCATTTCTGTCGCCGCTCAACCAGAGGCGGCTGCAGAATTTCAAGGCCAACCGGCGGGGCTACTGGTCGCTCTGGATCTTCCTGTTCCTGTTCGTGCTGTCGCTGTTTTCCGAGCTGATCGCCAACGACAAGCCGATCATCGCCTCCTACAAGGGCGAGATCCTGTTTCCGGTCCTGGTGGCCTATCCGGAAGAGAAGTTCGGTGGTTTCTACGCCGTTACCGACTATCGCGATCCGGTGATCCAGGACGAGATCAATGCCAATGGCTGGATGATCTGGCCGCCGGTCCGTTACTCCTATCAGACCGTCAACAACGCTATTCCAGAGCCGGCGCCGGCAAAACCATCCTGGCTTTACGACAAGAACAAGCGCTGCGGCCAATACCCGAGGGGAGAGGCCGACGAGAACTGCGTTGTCGGCAACTGGAACTGGCTGGGCACCGACGACCAGGCCCGCGACGTGCTGGCGCGGGTGCTTTACGGCTTCCGCATCTCGGTTCTGTTCGGGCTGATCCTGACGCTCGGCTCGTCGCTGATCGGCGTCGCGGCCGGCGCGGTGCAAGGCTATTTCGGCGGCTGGACCGACCTTCTCTTCCAGCGTTTCATCGAGATCTGGTCGGCTATCCCGGTGCTCTACCTGCTGCTTATCGTCTCGGCCATCCTGCCGCCCGGCTTCTTCATCCTGCTCGGCCTGATGCTGCTGTTTTCGTGGGTGGCCCTGGTCGGCGTGGTGCGGGCCGAATTCCTGCGCGCCCGCAACTTCGAATATGTCAACGCCGCACGGGCGCTCGGCGTGCCAAACCTCACTATCATGTTCCGGCACCTGTTGCCCAACGCCATGGTGGCGACGCTGACCTTCCTGCCCTTCCTGCTCTCCGGCTCGATCTCGACGCTAACGTCGCTCGACTATCTCGGCTTCGGCCTGCCGCCCGGCTCGGCCTCGCTCGGCGAATTGCTGAAACAGGCGCAACGCAACCTCAACGCCCCCTGGCTCGGCATTTCCGGCTTCATCGTCATCTCGCTGATGCTGTCCCTGCTGGTCTTTATCGGCGAGGCGACGCGCGACGCCTTCGATCCGCGCAAGACGTTCAAATGAGCGAAGCCCTGCTGTCCGTCCAAGATCTGAGCGTCGCCTTCGCGCAGGGCGGCAAGCAGTCCATCGCCGTCGACCATATCTCGTTCGACATCGGCAAGGGCGAGACGGTTGCCCTGGTCGGGGAATCCGGCTCGGGCAAATCCGTGTCGGCGCTGTCGGTGCTGAAGCTCCTGCCCTATCCCGCCGCCAGCCATCCCTCGGGCAAGATCCTGTTCAGCGGCGCCGACCTGCTCGCCATGAACGAGAAGGCGTTGCGCGGCGTGCGCGGCAACAAGATCACCATGATCTTCCAGGAGCCGATGACCTCGCTCAACCCGCTGCACACGGTCGAGCAGCAGATCGTCGAGGTGCTGCAACTGCATCAAGGCCTGCGCGATGCCCCGGCCAGGGCGCGCACGCTGGAGCTGCTCAACGAGGTCGGCATCCGCGAGCCGGAAAAACGTCTCGACGCCTACCCGCACCAGCTCTCCGGCGGCCAACGCCAGCGCGTCATGATCGCCATGGCGCTCGCCAACGAGCCGGAGCTTTTGATTGCCGACGAGCCGACGACGGCGCTCGACGTCACCGTGCAGGCGCAGATCCTCCAGCTGCTTGCGGAGTTGAAAAGCCGCAAGGGCATGTCGATGCTGTTCATCACCCACGACCTCGGCATCGTCAGGAAGATAGCCGACCGTGTCTGCGTGATGACCAAGGGCAAGATCGTAGAGACCGGGCCGACCAAGGAGATCTTCGCCAACCCGCAACATCCTTACACCAAGCATCTCTTGGCCGCCGAGCCGAAGGGCAAGCCGCCTGCGGCAGACCCGGGCGCCAAATCCGTCATGACGGGCAAGGACATGAAGGTCTGGTTCCCGATCAAAAGGGGCTTCTTCCGCAAGACCGTCGACCATGTGAAGGCGGTGGACGGGATCGACGTCACCGTGCGCGCCGGCCAGACGCTGGGCGTGGTTGGCGAATCCGGCTCGGGAAAGACGACGCTCGGGCTGGCGCTCGCCCGGATGATCTCCTCGACCGGCACGATCAACTTCAACGGACGCGACATCAACCAGCTCTCCTTCAACGCCATGCGGCCGCTCAGGCGCGAATTGCAGATCGTCTTCCAGGACCCGTTCGGGTCGCTCAGCCCGCGCCTGTCGGTTTCCGAGATCATCGAGGAAGGGCTGAAGATCCATGAGCCGAAGCTCTCGCCCGACCAGCGCGACGACAAGGTGGTCGCCGTGCTGAAGGAGGTCGGCCTCGATCCCGAAACGCGCCATCGCTACCCGCACGAGTTCTCCGGCGGCCAGCGCCAGCGCGTGGCGATCGCGCGCGCCATGGTGCTAAATCCGCGCTTCGTCATGCTCGACGAGCCGACCTCGGCGCTCGACATGAGCGTGCAGGCGCAGGTGGTCGATCTTTTGCGCAACCTGCAGGCCAAGCACAATCTCGCCTATCTCTTCATCAGCCACGACCTCAAGGTCGTCCGCGCCCTTGCCAATGACGTCATCGTCATGCGCAATGGCAAGGTCGTCGAAGCGGGGCCTTCCGAACAGATCTTCGGCAGCCCGCAGACCGACTACACGCGGGCGCTGATGGCGGCGGCCTTCAAGATCGAGACGGCGCCGACCGGCGTGGTCAGCGAATAGGCCCGGCTGGATTGACGTAACAAGGACTGAATCCGCAAATGGAAAAAGGCAAAATCCTGCTTGCCGTCACGGCCTTTCATCCGCAGCGCTGGCATCAACTGCTGGCGGCCGAGCGCGAGGTGGTGCTGGAGCCGGCAGGCGCCAGCGATCCCTCGATCACCTACGCAGTGGTATGGAAGCATAAGCCGAACCTGCTCTCCGGACTGCCCAACCTGCGAGCCATCTTCTCGGTCGGCGCCGGGGTCGACCATATCTTCGCCGATCCCGGCCTGCCCGACGTGCCGATCGTCAGGGTGGTCGCCGACAATCTCACCCAATACATGACCGAATATGTCGTCTGGCGGGTGCTCGATCACCATCGGCACGGCATGCTCTACCGGGCGCAGCAGCCGAAGAAGATCTGGCACGAGCCGCCACAGCGCCCGGCCGGCGACATTTCCGTCGGCATCATGGGCCTCGGCCATCTCGGCCGCGCGGCGGCATCGGTGCTTTTGTCGCTCGGCTTTGCCGTCAATGGCTGGTCGCGCACCGACCGGCCGATGAAAGGTGTTTCGACCTATGCCGGCGAGGCGGGGCTGATCCCCTTCCTCAACGCCACCGATATTCTCGTCGTGCTGTTGCCGCTGACGCCACAAACGCAAGGGATCGTGAATTACGGGCTGCTCAAGGAACTGCGCCGGCGCAACGGGCTTGGCGGCGCCGTGCTGATCAATGCCGGTCGCGGACGCCTGCAGAAGGACGCCGACATCGTGCGCGCGCTGGACGACGGCACGCTGAAGGAAGCGAGCCTCGACGTGTTCGAGGTCGAACCGCTGCCCAAGACCAGCCCGCTGTGGAGCCATCCGAAAGTCTTCATCACGCCGCACGCGGCGGCGACATCGGATCCGGCTCATCTGGTGCCAACCATGCTGCGGCAGATGGATGCCTTCGAGCGCGGCGAGAAGCTCGAAAACCTGGTCGACCGCGAGGCCGGATATTAGTTCAGGCTCAAACCCCAGTCCCGGAAGCACTGCTTGATCGCTCTCACGGAGGATAGCCGCAGCTTCGGCAGGTCGAGCGCATCCAGCATTTTGCTGTATCGCTTGCGATTTCGCGGCGTGACCACGGAGATGTGGTGGATCATGTCCCATTTGACGCTGTCGCGCCCGCCTTCCAGGGCGCCGTGCCTGCCGGTCTCGCACAGGGATCGCCGGAAATAACGCAGCAAGCTCATTGGCGTGGAGACGTCCAGCAGGATCAAGCCGGTCGCCCGCCGGAACGCTGCGGCATGCAAACCGAGTAGTTGCCATCCATCACCCAGCGCTCACCGGCGATGGCGGCATCGTGCAGGGCAATGAATTCGTCCCTTGGTCGCTGCTCCCAATCCGTGTTGGGCAAATGAAAGAGCTGATCGAGGTGAACAGGTTCCAGGCCGTGCTGGCGCGCGATCGCGTTGGCAAGGGTGGATTTGCCGCTGTTGGACGGTCCCAGGATGCAAATGCGGTCGCCGAGGTCCGAGAGGTTCATCGGTTGGTCTTTCAAGCGCGATCAAACGCTCGGCAATCCAACCGAGCATTAGACGGAATATCGACTATCGAACGCTCAGGACGGCTTGGCGCCCGGCAACCCGAACGTCTCCTTCTTCTTCGGCTTGCCGCAGTCGCGGCGCTCGATCGAGCGGTTCATGGCGTCGATCTCGCCGCTCGCCTTGTTGCTGGCGCGCTCAGCCTTGGAGCGCATGTCCGGCGTGAACGGGCCGAAGCCCATCGCCGGATTGGAGAAGCTCGGCTTGGCCGTGATCGGCAGACTGTTCTGCTGCGCCAGCTGATTGCGCTGCGCCAGCAATTGATCGCAAGGCACATCGTCATATTGCAGTGAGGATTGGACGTCCTCGTCCTGGCGCTCGGCCATCGACGTGCCGCCGACACAGCCGGCGACCGTAAGGCAGGACGCCAACACAACCATGGTCCAGCGCATGGATTTCTCCTCGTGATGTCTGCCCCGCGCCACCCCGACCATGCCATTCAGGCTTTTTCGCAGCAAGGCCGGGCTTATGCGGGTGCCGGGGTGCTCACCGCGGCAGATGCGGCGGCAAAGCCGGCCACGATGGCCAGGCCTTCGACGGGATCATGCCGATCGTGCCGGATAACCACGCTTTCCAGAGACAGGACGGCAAGGCCGTTGGCCGAGAGCACGCGCTGCGCATAGGCCTCGGAATGGGCGTAACGCCGCGACGGCCGCAGGGCGAAATCCTCGCCGCCGGCAAGCGTCTCGAGCGAGAAGGCGAATATGCCGTTCTGCGCAAGCATGTTCGCGACCGCGCCGACGATGCGTTCGAGCGCGCCCAGATAGATGAACACGTCGGCCGCGACCACGAGGTCGGCCCCGGCACCGGAGTGGGAAAAATGCTGAAGGTCGGCCTTGGCCAGCAGGTCGTAGATGCCCTTGGCCTTCGCTTTGCTGAGCATGGCGGCCGAGATGTCGTAGCCCTCCAGACGGTCGACGAACGGGCGCAGCCTTTCGCCCATCAGGCCGGTGCCGCAGCCGAGGTCGATGGCGACCCGGAATCGGCCAGACCTTGCCTTGCGGATGGCCTGGCTGAGGAAGTCCGGTAGCCGATAGCCGAGCTTACCGACAAGCGAGTCCTCGAAACTGTCGGCGTAGTGATCGAACAAGGTCTCGACAAAGGCGCTGGGAGGCGCCGGGGCCGCGGGCGCCTTGCCGATCAGTTGCAGCTTGAGCGCGGCGCCAAGCCGGTCGGCGGGGTCCAGCTTCAACGCCATGACCCAGGCCTGCGCGGCCTGGTCGAGCCGGCCAGCCGCCTCCTGCATCTCGCCGAGACGAAACCAGCCGGCGGCCCATCGCGGCGCCAGCTCGAGCGCGCCGAGCAGGAGCTCCGCCGCCTGCGCCGGCTCGCCCGAGGCGAGCAGCATCTCGGAGAAATCGGCGCGACGGTCGGCAGTCAAATCGCCCGAGGAGGCCTGGAGCGGTTTCATTCGTGAGGAATCCCACCGTGAATGCGGAGCCGGCGGCTGGCTCCAGAGCATGATCCCGAAAAGTGTGCCGGTTTTCGGAGAGAGATCATGCTCCGGTCTAAGATGAGTCAGCAGTCTCTTGCAACGGGCTTCCCGCGGCAAATTTAGCCACTATGTTCAAGACCATGCGCGCCAGCGACCTGCTCAAACCCCGGCCGGAGGGCCTCTACTGCCCGCCCGGCGATTTCTTCATCGATCCGGTGCGGCCCGTCGAGCGGGCGCTGATCACGCATGGCCATTCAGACCATGCGCGCTCCGGCCACCGCTCGGTGCTCGCCACGCAAGAGACGCTTGACATCATGGGACTGCGGTATGGCGAGGATTTCGCCGGAACGACGCAGGCGGCAGTGCATGGGGAAACGCTCGCCATGAACGGCGTCGCCGTCACCTTCCACCCGGCCGGGCATGTGCTGGGCTCCGCGCAGATCTGCGTCGAGCACCGGGGCATGCGCATCGTCGCTTCCGGCGACTACAAGCGGCAAAAGGACGCCACCTGCCTGCCGTTCGAGCCCATCCGGTGCGATGTCTTCATCACCGAGGCGACCTTCGGCCTGCCGGTGTTCCGGCATCCGCCCGACCATGAGGAGATCGCGCGCGTGCTGAAATCGGCGGCGCAGTTTCCCGAACGCTCGCACCTGATCGGCGCCTATGCGCTCGGCAAGGCGCAGCGCGTGATGCGGCTGTTGCGCGACGCCGGCTACGACAAGCCGATCTATATCCACGGCGCGCTGGCCAGGCTTAGCGAATATTATCAGAGCCAGGGAATCGATCTCGGCCAGCTTGAGCCGGCGACGGTCGAAAGCGGCGCCAAGGCCGATTTCGCCGGCGCGATCGTCGTCGGCCCGCCTTCGGCCTTCGCCGATCGCTGGGCGCGGCGTTTTCCGGACCCGATCTCCTGCTTCGCCTCTGGGTGGATGCGCATCCGCCAGCGGGCAAAGCAGGGCGGCGTCGAGCTGCCGCTGATCATTTCCGACCACGCCGACTGGGACGAGCTGATCAACACCATCAAGGAAACGGGTGCTGCGGAAATCTGGGTGACACATGGCCGCGAGGAAGCGCTGGTGCGCTGGTGCGAGCTGGAGGGAATTTCGGCAAGGCCGTTGCATCTCGTGGGCTATGAGGATGAGGGCGATTGATGGGACATAGCTTGCCAATCGTCACCGGCGCGCTCTACGGCCCCCCTCTCTGCCCTGCCGGGCATCTCCCCCTCAAGGGGGGAGATTGGCAGTTTCGGCGCCGGCGCATCTCCCGCGACAGTGGAGATTGGCGAAAGCCGTGGCAACATCTGATCTCCCCCCTTGAGGGGGAGATGGCCGGCAGGCCAGAGAGGGGGGCCTCGCGCCAGCCTTCGCAATTTTCGCAGTGCGACCAGCCATGAACCGCTTCGCCGAGCTCCTCGACCGTCTCGTGCTGACGCCGTCGCGCAACGGCAAGCTGACGCTGCTCAGAGACTATTTCCACAGCGTCGAGGATCCCGATCGCGGCCTGGCGCTGGCGGCGATCACGGGCGATCTCAACATCGCGGCGGTGAAGCCGGCGATGCTGCGCGCGCTGGTGGTGGAGCGGATGGATCCGGTGCTGTTCGGCTATTCCTACGATTATGTCGGCGACCTCGCCGAGACCGTGTCGCTGGTCTGGCCGCAGCCGCAAGGCCATATCCCCAATCACATGCCGACGCTTGCCGAGGTGGTCGGCAGACTGCAGGCGGCAAGCCGCTCCGACGGGCCCAAGGTGCTGGCGCGGCTGCTCGACGACGCCAGCATCTCGGCGCGCTTCGCCATCATCAAGCTGGTGACCGGAGGCCTGCGCATCGGTGTGTCGGCGCGGCTCGCCAAACAGGCTGTGGCCGATCTTGGCAAGGTCGATGTCGCCGAGATCGAGGAGCTCTGGCACGGGCTGACGCCGCCCTACACCGAGCTGTTCGCCTGGCTGGAAGGCCGGGCGGAAAAGCCGAGGAGCGCGGCACTTGCGCTGTTCCGGCCGGTGATGCTCTCCAACGCCATCGACGATGGCGACCTCGAAAAGCTCGACCACGGCGCTTATGCGGCGGAGTGGAAGTGGGACGGCATCCGTGTGCAGGCGGTGTGCGAGGGCGGCGTGCGCCGGCTCTATTCGCGCACCGGCGACGACGTGTCAGGCGCCTTCCCGGACCTTGCCGCGGCGATGACTTTCGAAGCGGCGCTCGACGGCGAGCTTTTGGTCGGCGACCCGCGCGAGGCGACCGGAACCTTTTCCGACCTGCAGCAGCGGCTGAACCGCAAGAGCGTCTCGCCTAAGATCCAGCAGCGCTATCCGGCCTTCATGCGCTGTTACGACGCGCTGCAGATCGACGGCGAGGATTTGCGCACGCTGCCTTTCGCGGAGCGCCGCAAGCACCTCGAGGCCTTCATCAAGACGCTCGATCCCAGCCGCTTCGATCTCTCGCCACTGGTCGAGTTCCCCGATTGGGAGACGCTGGAACGGCTACGCCAGACGCCGCCGCATCCGATCATCGAAGGGGTGATGCTGAAACGCTGGGATTCGCCCTACCTTGCCGGCCGGCCGAAGGGCCCGTGGTTCAAATGGAAGCGCGATCCGCATACCATCGACGCGGTGCTGATGTATGCGCAGCGCGGTCACGGCAAGCGTTCCAGCTTCTATTCGGACTACACTTTCGGTGTGTGGTCCGGCCCCGAGGGCTCGGAAGAGCTGGTGCCGGTCGGCAAGGCCTATTTCGGCTTCACCGACGAGGAGCTGAGAGAGATCGACAAATATGTGCGCGACAACACGATCGAGCGTTTCGGCCCGGTGCGCTCGGTGCGCGCCGACCGCAGGAACGGCCTGGTGCTGGAGGTGGCATTCGAAGGCCTCAACCGCTCGACCCGGCATAAATCGGGTGTCGCGATGCGCTTTCCCCGCATCTCGCGGCTGCGCTGGGACAAGCCGGCGGCGGAAGCCGACCGCATCGAGACGCTGCAAGCGTTGTTGGATGGCTAAGGGCTGATCCGACGTCGGCGCAGTCACCCCGCCCGCGCCTGCGGCGCGACCTCCCCATCAAGGGGAGGTAAGGTTGGCGCTACATCCTACCTCCCCTCGATGGGGAGGTCGGCGCGAAGCGCCGGGTGGGGTACGGCGCCAGCGTTGATAGGTAGAGCGCACGGGTCACTGCGCGATCGAAACGCGTATCTCGTAGATATCGACCGACTTGCCCTTCTGGTCGATGTCGGAGTTGATGGCGATGGTGCCGGCGGCGCCTGGATGCTTGTCCGGGAACTGCACGTCGAAGAGATATTCGTTGCGTTCGTGGCCGACGGCGTAGCGCTTGCGGCCGCAGTCGCCGAGATCGCCGAAATTGCAGTCGACCGATATCTGCGTCTCTTTGCCCTCTTCCGAGCGGGCGACGATGTCGAACATGGCGTGCTTGCCGACAAGCTTCTCCAGCACGCCCTGGCCGACATCGAAGGCAATGGCCGAACCGGAAGCGCCGGAGCGGATGCGCAGGAACTGGCCGGTGTCGTCCTTCATCACGTCGGCGCCGGCGTCGGAAGGCGTGCTGACATGGGTCGGGTCGGCGGGCGAGAAGACGTTGATCCAGTTCTTCGACTGGTCCGCCTCGCCCGGCTTCTGCGGCGAGCCGGTATCGCCCGGCTGCGAGGAGTCCTCGCTGTCAAGGGTCGGGGTCGGTTCCGGCGGGCCGGTGTCGAGCTCGGCCGCCGTCTTGAAGACACCGTTCTGCTTGGCGAAGTAGAGACCTATGCCGGCGGCGGCGAGCAATGTCGCGACGACGAAGATCGCGGTCAGCGGCAGGCGCCGGCCCCTGATCCGCCGGTCATCGCGATCGGGCGCGACCTCGGCGCCGTTGCCGACTGGAGCGCCCGGCGAATCATCGAGCGAGGGCGCATCGGGAAGTGCTGTCTCGTCCGGCATGATGTCGGGCACGCGCGGCAGCACGCGCGAACGCGGCTGGTCCGAAGCATCTGGCTGCACCGGTCCGTCGACGATGATCGAGGGGGAGCGTGCTGATTGCGACGGCGGCAGCGG
>NZ_RZRX01000629.1:0-614 GCF_003997405.1 Mesorhizobium sp. M2A.F.Ca.ET.042.01.1.1 | reverse complement strand
CTATGGCAATGCGATCATGCTTTCGGTCGTCGGCGGGGTTTCGGAGTACCTGTCCTCCCTCGCCGACAATGGCAGCGACAGCCAGCAGCGGCAGGTGACGACCGTTGACCCCGTTACGGGACAGACGGTCACCACCACCTATGGCGGCTCCGGTTCGCAACGCGATGCCCGCAGCATCGCCTTCGACAAATCGTCGACGGCGTTGCAGCAGCTGGCACAAGAGGCATTCCGCGACACGCAGAACATTCCGCCGACCCTCTACGTCGACCAGGGCACGCCGGTCGTCGTCTTTGTGCGCCGGGATCTCGATTTTTCCGAGCTCTATGCCGATCCGGTAGAAGAGGAGCTGGCTCGACTGAAGCGCGGCGGGAAACCTGCAAAGGCGCTCGATCCGACGCCGCTCTCTGTCACACCGACGTCTGAGGCTGATCCGGATTATCCAGGCTACGGGAATCCGGCCCGATGAATGTCAGAGAGCCTGTGCCGAACCCCTGGGCGCGCGCACCGGTGTTGCGCGCCGAACTGGAACCGATCTGGCCCTATATGGAGGAAGAATCGGTTTCGGAAATCGCCATCAACCGACCCGGCGAAGTTTTCATTGAGCGGCTGGGTAC
>NZ_RZRX01000628.1:0-623 GCF_003997405.1 Mesorhizobium sp. M2A.F.Ca.ET.042.01.1.1 | reverse complement strand
TGCAACAAATGCTTCAAATAAATTTATAGAATCTTTGCGAGCGCAAGTCCCTGAAGGTTATAGGTTCATCTTAAATCTGAGGTCAGGCGCGCTGAAAGAGGCTAATACCCTGTTTACGCCCGGACCGCCGCAGCTCGCAATGGAGAAATGGATGCCAAGAGCAACGAGAGCGCTTATCCTAGTTGAAGGTCATAGGGTAATTGGTCTGCGATACGTCCAAGCGGCCCAGAGTCTTGGTTTCCATCCAATTACCCTGTCGGCTGATCCTGCTCGGTATGACTACCTTGCGGCGGAAAGTGTCGAGACAATCCGTGTCGATACAGACAATCTCGATGCGCTGATTCACGAATGTTCGCGGCTACGTGCGACGTATGACATTGCTGGCATTACTGGCTTTGCGGGCGACGACGAGTCGATCTACGCGACAGTTGGCAAGCTCTGCCTGCATTTCGATCTACCGGGACCGAACCCCGCATCGATTGAACAATGCTGCGACAAATTTACTCAACGTCAGCTCCTCGCGGAGGCCGGCATTCCAATACCTGCTTATCGCTTAGCAGCGAATGCAGCGGAGGTTGAAATCTCTGCCGCCGAGATCGGCCTGCCGGTGATTCTGAAGCCAG
>NZ_RZRX01000627.1:0-624 GCF_003997405.1 Mesorhizobium sp. M2A.F.Ca.ET.042.01.1.1 | reverse complement strand
CCTCTCCGATACCTATTGGTATCTGGAAGCGACGCCCGTGCTGACCCGACAGATCGCGGACACCGCTGAGGCCTTCCGGGAAGGCGGTGCGCGATGACCGCTCTCGCACCGCACCTGAGCACGTACCTGCTGGAGCATCTGCCACGCGATCGCGGCGCCAGTCGCCATACGATCGACAGCTACGCATACAGCTTCCAGCTGCTCGTCGGCTTCGCAGCCGAGCAGTTGCGGGTCCGCCCTTGCGAGCTCCAGGTGGAGCAGTTGGGGGCCGAGCTGATCCTCGACTTCCTGGACCACATCGAATCCGATCGCGCGAACAAGCCACGGACCCGAAATGCTCGGCTTGCAGCGTTCAAATCCTTCTTCCGGTTCCTTGAATATCGGGCGCCAGCCTGCCTCAACGTTGCACTGCAAGTGCATGCAATCCCGAGCAAACGCATCACACAGCCCTTGGTCGACTATCTCACACGGCCGGAGTTGCAAGCCTTGCTTGACGCCCCAGACCGACGAACATCATCGGGCGTGCGCGACAGGGCGATGCTGCACCTGGCCTATGCCTGCGGCTTGCGGGTCTCCGAGCTGACGGGCCTCCAGCTCGACGACGTGCATCAGCCCGCCATGGAT
>NZ_RZRX01000626.1:0-625 GCF_003997405.1 Mesorhizobium sp. M2A.F.Ca.ET.042.01.1.1 | reverse complement strand
GCTTTGGCCGAGATCTCGACGCGCGACGGCCACAAATATTGCCCTAATCATCCGTTCCGCACGCCTCGCTGTTCGGCACCATCAAGATCAGATCGCGCTGGCGCATCATGCCGACAGAGGCAAGCGCGCTGTAATGCGCCAGTTGGCGGCTGCCGCATCAAGCGCGGCCTCGCAGCCGTCGCGCGTCGAGATCTCGGCCAAAGCTGCCCTGAACATCACTGTCGTGTCCGGTTGAGCGCTCATAAATTGACACTACACTTTGGGTTCAGTTATGACAATCGCCGGGCAGGCGGTTGGCATAAAAGCGGTTCATCGAAGGTCCCCAAGCTATGATCATATCTGCCGCTATCGCCAAAGGTGGCACTGGCAAATCGACCCTGCTGCGGGCGCTGGCATCCGTCGCCCTTAATCGCGGCTACGCGGTGACACTCATCGACGGCGACGTTCGCCAAAACATGAGCCGGTGGGCCCAGATGCTCAAGGAGGCCGGCAATCGTCCCGAGACACTCCAACTGGTCGGCGCCACGACGCCGCGTGAGATCCTGGCGGCGGCGGAGTTGCATAATGGTGACCGGAGCGTGGTGCTGATCGACACCGAAGGCACCACCAACGACAATCTCATGTC
>NZ_RZRX01000625.1:0-626 GCF_003997405.1 Mesorhizobium sp. M2A.F.Ca.ET.042.01.1.1 | reverse complement strand
ATCCAGGGCGGCTCCAATGGCGGCCTGCTCACCGGCACGTCGCTGACGCAGCGGCCGGAACTGTTCGGCGCCGTCATCATCGACGTGCCGCTGCTCGACATGCTGCGCTACACCGAATTGCCGCCCGGCGCCTCTTGGATCGCCGAATATGGCGACCCGTCGAAGCCGGAAGAGGCGGCCTGGCTCGGCGCCTATTCGCCCTACCAGCATGTCGTGGCCGATGCCGCCTATCCGCCGGTGCTGCTGATGACGTCCACCGCCGACGACCGCGTCCATCCCGGGCACGCGCGCAAGATGGCGGCGCGGCTGCAGGAGGCAGGCCACGGGAGGACGCTGTTCTTCGAGGAAACCGAAGGCGGCCATGGCGGGCGCGGTGATCGCCGGCCGCAAGCGGCGCAGACGGCAATGCGCTACATGTTCCTCAAGCGGGCTCTCGGCGGCGTCGCCTGACTAAGGTGTATTGATATTCAGGTGATGCCGGCCTGCAAATATCGGTTTTCTGCGCTTCCGGTGCTCATATGTGGACGGCCCCCTGCTTGCAAGGCTTTGGCTGGAGATGATTTGACCTGATCGCTTGCGCTCATATGTCCGGCCTTTTGCGCGCGGATTTGTGAGCGCTGGCCTAG
>NZ_RZRX01000624.1:0-647 GCF_003997405.1 Mesorhizobium sp. M2A.F.Ca.ET.042.01.1.1 | reverse complement strand
GGTGGAATGACGGCGAAGTTGATCTCCAGGGGCGGCGCCCTGAGCGACCAGTCGAAAGACACCGTCTTGACCGGCAGGCCGTCGGTCCAGGCCAATTGCCGCGGCGTGAGTGGCCAGCCTTTCGGCCATACCAGCAGCATTCCCTGATCCCGCAGGCGCTGGTCCGTGATCCATGGTGCGAGGCGCCTGTCGAGAGCGGTGAAGATGGAAGGCTGGTCCGCGGCTTCCAGCCCGGCAAGCCTGGCCACGCCGTCTTCGCCGCCGACAATGCCCAACGGCCCGGGCACCGCCTCATGCCATATCGTCTCGGCCGTCCGCGAGATCGATTGCGCCGGCCAGCACATCGGCTGCAGGCGACCGCGGACGTTGCAGCCGGTCCAGCGGGTGACAGCGTAGGCGCTCGACACGGCGACCACGCATAGCAGGGCCAGCACCGTCAACCGGCGCAATTCCTTTGCTCCCAGCCGGTGACCCAGGAGCGCGATCACCAGGGCGCCCACGAGATTGTACATCGTCGCGCCCCAGGATTCGCCGGTGCCTGTGAGCAGCGAGGCGATCATGATGAGGAGTGCTGGCCCCAGACCCATCCATGCCAGGTAGATAATAGCGCGCCGCTCGGGAGCCGGGTGGGGCTGCAGGGGTTCTTG
>NZ_RZRX01000623.1:0-650 GCF_003997405.1 Mesorhizobium sp. M2A.F.Ca.ET.042.01.1.1 | reverse complement strand
GTATCGACGCGGCCGCCGAGACCGCCCCGTCCTAGACGGTCGGCGCCAGGCGAGGCAATGTCGACCGACACGCCGTCGGAACGTATGACGCGGTTCCAGACGATGAACACACGCTTTTGTCCGCGCGCGATCCCCGAACGATATTCGCCGGTGAGCCGAGAGCCTTTCGGGATCAGAATGCGGCGGCCGTCGAGCGAATAGACGTCCTCGCGCGCCACCGCGCGAACCATGCCGGGCAGATCGGTGTTGATCGCGGTTTCCAGAAATCCGCGGATCATCGTGCCTTCGGGGATCAACGCATCGGTGCGGCGGAAAACTCGCGCCTTCGCCGTCGCGTTCGAATGGGTTTCCGACTGCGCGAGGAAAGCCTTGTTCGGATCGTTGTCGGCGCCAGGCACCGGAACAAGCTGACCGTCGGCGGCGATTTGCGCCTGGGCCGGCTGATCGTGCCCGGCGGCCGAGCTCGCTTGCTCGCTGGTAATCATCTGGTTCGACCGCAGGCGCTCCCACATTGCCTTTTGCCGCTCAGCCTCCTCGGCCTTCCTGCGGGCCTGCTCGTCGGCCGCTTGCTTGCGGCGGGCCTCTTCTTCTTCGGCTTTGCGGCGCGCCTGCTCGGCAGCCAGTTGGGCTTCGATCACGCGCCGCTGCGC
>NZ_RZRX01000622.1:0-650 GCF_003997405.1 Mesorhizobium sp. M2A.F.Ca.ET.042.01.1.1 | reverse complement strand
CCGGTTTGCCGAAGCGGCGGCAGCGCCAATTGGACGCGGGCCGGCCGAACGCAGGCCTGCAGAGCGGGCGCCAGCCGCACCGCGCCGCGAAGCCGCGCCAGAGAGCCGAAAGACACCAGAGCAGGATTCGGAACAAGCTGAGAACCCGCCAGCGCCCTTATCCGGCCTCGATGCCAGCAATATTCCGGACGCACCCGCCCGGCCGCCTGCAGCCGCGGCCGTTCCCGACGAGGGGCAGGTCCTGCTCGCGCGGCAGCTTGCCGCCCGCGCGACGACGCTCGATGAGCTGCGCCAGCACATGGCCGCCTTCGACGGCTGCAACCTCAAGTTCACCGCCAAGAACCTGGTCTTCGCGGACGGCAATCCCAACGCCGACCTTATGCTGGTCGGCGAGGCGCCGGGCCGCGACGAGGACCTCGAAGGCCTGCCCTTCGTCGGCCGCTCCGGCCGGCTGCTCGACCGCATGCTGGCGGCGATCGGCCTCGACCGCAACTCGGCCTATATCGCCAACGTCATCCCGTGGCGGCCGCCTGGCAACCGCACGCCGACGCCGCACGAGACCGAAATCTGCCGGCCCTTCATCGAAAGGCAGATCGAGCTGGTCAACCCGAAGGTGCTGGTCAATCTCGGCGGACCGTCGGCCAAGACGC
>NZ_RZRX01000621.1:0-658 GCF_003997405.1 Mesorhizobium sp. M2A.F.Ca.ET.042.01.1.1 | reverse complement strand
GGGGTATAGCAGCACCATCGACGGCCTTCCGGTAATCGGGCTGCTGAAACCAACCGATAGCCAACCAAGCTACTAAGGCCTGTTTACAGTCATCGGATTGCGAGGAAAGCTGTGACGAGATTAAGGAGTGCGGCGAAGCAAGCATCGGTTTTTTCGTAACGGGTTGCGATGCGTCGGAATGCCTTGAGATGGCAGAAGAAGTTCTCGACGAGATGGCGCCATTTGTACATTTCGGTGTCGTGAGGGATGCGTCCGGCCCGGTCTGCTTTGGACGGGATGACCGCCGCAGCGCCGCGTTCATTCAGGTTGGCGCGCAGCCAGTTGTTGTCGAAGGCCTTGTCGCCGAGGAGCGCCTCAAAATCGAGGCCGGCGATCAAAGGCTCGACCCCGATGCTGTCGTGACGCTGGTCGGGCAAAAGGACGAAGCGAATGAGATTGCCGAGGGCGTCGACCAAGGCCATGATTTTGGTGGTCAGGCCGCCACGCGAGCGGCCTATGGCCTGATTTTGAGTCCCCCTTTTGCGCCGGTGCCATGCTGGTGGACCCGGACGAGCGTGCCGTCGATAAGGACATATTCGAAATCGGGATCATCGCTGAGGGCCTTGAAAATACGCTCCCAGACGCCCTTCTGCGCCCAGCGCCAGAAGCGCGTATATAC
>NZ_RZRX01000620.1:0-666 GCF_003997405.1 Mesorhizobium sp. M2A.F.Ca.ET.042.01.1.1 | reverse complement strand
AAGGTGATTCTGAAGTCGAGGAGGTCGGGCAAGGCTTCGCCCCTGACGAGCTGCGACAGGTTGAGGATCGCCGCCGCGATCGCCACGCCGAACAGCATCGAGATCTGCTGCAGCATCGAGGATAGCGTCGCCGCCGAGCTCCGCTGCGGTGCGCCGATATCGGCGAAGGCAAGCGTGTTGAGCGCCGTGAACTGCATCGAGCGCGTGAGACCGGCAACCAGCATCAGCGCCACCACCAGCACCTGCGGCGTCTGCGGCGAGATCGCGCCGCAAGCCATGATCGCCAGCGATGCCATCGCCCCGTTCACCACCATGACGGTGCGAAAGCCGAAGCGCCTGAGCGTCGGTGTCGTCACGGTCTTCATGCCGAGATTGCCGAGGAAATAGGCCAGCACCAGCAGTCCGGCATCGACCGGACGCAGGCCGAAGCCGACCTGGAACAGCAGCGGCAGCAGGAAGGGCGTGGCGTTGATCGCGACGCGGAAGACCGTGCCCGCGGCAAGTGTCGAGATCGCGAAGGTCAGCACCTTGAAGGCCGAAAGGTCGAGCAGCGGATGCCGGGCCTGCAAAAGGTGGCGAACGGCGAACCAGCCGATCACGATGCCGATGCCGATGGAGCCTATCGTCGGCAGCAGGCCATCCTCGGGATGCGCCAGGCGCTCGAGC
>NZ_RZRX01000061.1:0-26904 GCF_003997405.1 Mesorhizobium sp. M2A.F.Ca.ET.042.01.1.1 | reverse complement strand
TCGTAGACATAGGCGCGGACGCGGTCGCCATACTTATAGTTCTCGCGCGGGATCAGCTCGTCGCGGCGGATGATCGCCTCGCCGCGGCCGAGATCGACGATGACGTTGCCGTATTCGACGCGCTTGACGGTGCCGTTGACGATCTCGCCGATGCGATCCTTGTATTCGTCATACTGGCGATCGCGTTCGGCCTCGCGCACCTTCTGCACGATGACCTGCTTGGCCGACTGGGCGGCGATACGGCCGAAATCCATCGGCGGCAGCTGCTCGGCGATGAAGTCGCCGAGCTGGGCGTCGGGGTTGCGCTCGCGCGCCGTGGAAAGCGCAATCTGCGTCGCATAGTCCTCGACCTTGTCGACCACTTCCATCAGCCGCTGCAGCTTCATCTCACCGGTATTCGGGTTGATGTCGGCGCGGATGTTGGTCTCCTGGCCGTAGCGCGAGCGCGCCGCCTTCTGGATCGCATCGGCCATGGCGGCGATGACGATCGACTTGTCGATCGACTTTTCACGCGCGACCGCATCGGCGATCTGCAGCAGTTCAAGCCTGTTGGCGCTTACAACCATTGTCTTTCTCCCGATTTCGCCTCGGACATGCAGCCCGGCGGCGCTATCAACTTTCCTGTTCGGTTTCGTTTTCCTCGGCGGCGTCTTCTGCTTCGCCGCGGCGTTTCCTGGCCTCCTTGCGCGCCCGGTTATCCTTCGACAGGGCATCGCGGATGAGATCGTCGGTCAGCACCAGTCGGGCCTCGGCGATCGCGTCAAAAGGCACGCGCACCGTCGGCTCCTCGCCATAGGCCACCTTGTCGCGCTCAACCAGGATGCCATCGGCGTCAGCCTCGGCAATCTTGCCCTTGAAGCGCTTGCGATCGCCGACGAGGACGGACGTCTCCAGCTTGACCAGATGGCCGGTCCAGGTGGTGAAATCCGACTTGCGCACTAACGGCCGGTCGATGCCGGGCGACGAGATTTCCAGATGATACGCCTTTTCGATCGGATCATCGACATCGAGCGCCGGCGACACCGCGCGGCTGACCTCTTCGCAATCCTCGACGGTCATGGTGCCGTCCTCGCGCTCGGCCATAATCTGCAGCGTCAGCCCGTTCTGACCGGTCAACTGCACCCGCACGAGACGAAAGCCGATGGCCTTGAGCACCGGCTGCACGATCAGCGCAATGCGCGCATCGATGCCGCTTTCGCGGATGATACGGTCGTCGGCCTCGCTTGCCGCTGCAGTCATCGGATTCCTGTCGCTTTTGGCTTCCGGCCGGCAGGTAATAAAAAAGAGCGGGACCGGGTGGACCCACTCTTCGTCATACCGACCAAGAATTTGAGGCTGATATAGACGATTGCCGCCGGTGTTTCAAGCCTTCAGACACGGCGGTCGCCTCACCTTATCTTTGGGCCTCCACGAGCGACGCGGCGATTGCCGCGATCGAACGAAACAGGATAAGCGAATCGTCCTTCGTCGGGAGAAATCCCCGCCGTTGCCAGAATTGCGCCGCTTCCGCATCGACTGCATTTACCATCAGCGCGCGCCCGCCGATCAGGTCCGCCGCTTGAACACAACGCTGAAGGGCATGCTTCACCAAGCCCGTGCCGATGCCGCGCCCGGCCCATTCGACGTCGGTCGCAAGCTGGCCGAGAAGGAGGCACGGCACCGGATCGGGCGGTTGCCCCGTACGGATCGACCGAGGCAGGATCGACGGCACGACGGCCGTCGGCGCCAACGCATAATATCCGACCACTCGGCCGGCTTCGTGGACAACCAGAACGGCCGTGAAACCCTTCTCCTGATTGGAGAGCGCACGGCTTTTCAGCCAGTGATCAAGCGCAGGCTTCCCACAGGAAAATCCAGACACGTCGTGAATTGCGGTAAGCGACTCGGGAGCCGATAAGGCCACGGGTCAACGCTTCGTCGTGTAACCGGCTTCCCACGGAGCGGGCCGCTTTGCCAGTTCCGCCATGTCGGGAACCGGAGCAGCCGGAACTGACAGGACCTCCATGAACTCCGCGAATCCTTCCGGGCTCATGCGGACAAGACGGTTGTCCATCAGCACATCCTCGGCCGCGCGCACGGCGGCATCGCGCACGAAATCCGTGCGCGACCGGCCCCGCAGACTGGCGGCGCGATCGATCATCGCCACGTCTGCTTCCGGCAGGCGCATCGAGATGGGATATTCCTTGCGTTCGACCGTGGCCGTCATAGCTGTCTCTTTGTTGGGCAATATAGCGGCCTGTAGCGCTAAATGCAATACAGAGATTTGGCTACTCATTTCCGGATAAAGGTCAGATAAGCCGGCCGCCGTCCTTCGCGGATGGCCTTGGCCTCGTAACGCGTGCCGGGCCAACCTTCATAGGGCTGGTGCCAGCCGGCAGCGTCTTCGGCCTGCCATGCGAAGGCGCCGTGAGCGCGGCAGGCAAGCAGCGTCCAGTTCACATAGCTGTCGATATCGGAGGCGAAGCGGAACCTGCCGCCCGGCTTCAGGACGCGGGCGAAGCGGCCGAGATTGGCGGCACCAACGAAGCGGCGCTTCCAGTGTTTCTTCTTCGGCCACGGATCGGGATAGAGCAGGTCGATGCCGTCGAGCGAGGCCGACGGCAGCCAGTCGAGCAGGCGCGTGGCGTCGTCGTCATAGACCCTGAGATTGCCAAGCGGCGCCTTGGCAAGCGCCGTCATCATCTTGGCCATGCCGTTGACGAAGGGCTCGACGCCGATGAAGCCGGTCTCCGGCGCTTCCTTGGCGCGGTGCAGGAGATGCTCGCCGCCGCCAAAGCCGATTTCCAGCTGCAGCGCCGAAACCTCAGCCTTGAACAAGGTGCTGAGGTCAGCCGGCGCTTGCGCCGTCAGGTCGAGCCGGTATTCGCGCAGGCCGCTTTCGAGGGCGATGGCCTGCTGCGGGCGTATGGTCTTGCCGTGCCGGCGGCCGAAGAATCCTTCGGTCGCACGGCTCGGCCTGTCCTTTGCGTTCGCTGGCGTCAGGCGGCGACGGCGTCCTTGAGCGCCTTGGCGAGATCGGTCTTCTCCCAGGAGAAGGAACCGTCGCGACCGGCCTTGCGGCCGAAATGGCCGTAGGACGAGGTTTTTGCGTAGATCGGCTTGTTGAGATCGAGATGGCGGCGGATACCCGACGGCGACAGGTCCATAACCTTGCGCAGCGCCTCCTCGAGCTTCGATTCGTCGACCTTGCCGGTGCCGTGCAGGTCGACATAGACCGACAGCGGCTGGGCGACGCCGATGGCGTAGGAGAGCTGGATGGTGCAGCGGTCGGCAAGCTTGGCCGCCACCACGTTCTTGGCAAGGTAGCGCGCCGCATAGGCCGCCGAACGGTCGACTTTGGTCGTGTCCTTGCCCGAGAAGGCGCCGCCACCGTGCGGTGCCGCGCCGCCATAGGTGTCGACGATGATCTTGCGGCCGGTGAGGCCGGCATCGCCGTCAGGCCCGCCGATGACGAACTTGCCGGTCGGGTTGATGTACCAGTTGCAGTCCTCGGCGATCTTCAGGTCGCCGAGCGCCTCGCGGATGTAGGGCTCGACGACCTTGCGGACCTTCTTGGAGTCCCAGCTGGCATCGAGATGCTGGGTGGATAGCACGATCTGCGTAACTTCCGCCGCCTTGCCGTCGGCATAGCGCACGGTGACCTGGCTCTTGGCGTCCGGGCCGAGCTTGCCGGCCTCGCCATTGCCTTCATGGCGCGCGGCGGCAAGCAATTCGAGGATCTTGTGGCTGTAATAGATCGGCGCCGGCATCAGGTCGGGCGTCTCGCGGCAGGCGTAACCGAACATGATGCCCTGGTCGCCGGCACCTTCCTCGCCCTGGCGGTCGGCGGCGTTGTCGACGCCCTGGCCGATGTCGGGCGACTGGCCGTGCAGCAGCACGTCGATCTTGGCGGTCTTCCAGTGGAAGCCGGACTGCTCGTAGCCGATCTCTCTGATAGCCTTGCGGGCGACCGACTTGAACTTGGCCGGGTTGACCACGGGGTGGCCGGACGCATCCTTGAGGACGTTGCCGGCCTTGTCCTTCTTCAAAAGCGTGTCGGGGACGCGGACCTCGCCGGCGATGACGACGCGGTTGGTGGTGGCCAGCGTTTCGCAGGCGACGCGGACCTTCCACGGATCCATGCCTGTCTTCTTGGCTTCGCGATAGACCAGATCGACGATTTCGTCGGAGATGCGGTCACAAACTTTGTCGGGATGACCCTCGGAGACGGATTCCGAGGTGAAGAGATAATTCTGCCGCGTCACGGGTGTCCCCTCTTGAAAAAAAATCGGCAGGTTGCCGATTTTTGGCGCGCCACGTGTTAGCGGTGCCGGGCGCCGCTCGTCAAGCGGCGCGACGGATCTGGCATGAATGTAGGCAAGGCCGGCTATGCCACCAGCGGCGGGGCGCCGCCGGCGGCATAGGTAAAAATCAATCGGCGTCCTCGGCGGAGAGCGCCTTCACCAGATCGATGATGCGGCGGCGCACCTTCACGTCGCCGATCTTGACGAAAGCCCGGTTGAGCTGAAGCCCTTCGGGACTGCCGCAGAACTCGATGGCGAAGGCCATCGAGGAGTCTTCGGCAAATCCCCGATTGCCGCCACCGGTCTCCTCGCCCGGGGCATCCTCGAAAAAGAAGGCGACGGGAACGCTCAGGATGGAGGCAATCGCCTGCAGACGGCTGGCGCCAACCCTGTTCGTGCCCTTCTCATACTTCTGGATCTGCTGAAAGGTGATGCCGAGATTTTCACCCAGCTTTTCCTGGCTCATTCCAAGCATATTGCGACGCAGCCGGATGCGACTCCCGACATGAATGTCGATCGGATTCGGCTTCTTCTTGTTCTCTTCTGTCATTTTTTCCTCGCCGAATTTTTCCGGCTTTTTCTATTTTGTTCCGCCCATATGAAGCCGGAGCCACCTGCCCCAACAGAACCCTCCAACCGACTTCGAAAAATTTTAGGCGTTACAGTATGAGTTTCTAATGTGCCGACTGTCAATTCACCCGTAGCCGCTGCCTTACATTCAAGGTGAAGGCCATCAGCGCAAACAGCAACATGATCAGCAATCCGTTAAAATGCCGCTGTTCGGGGGATAGGAGGGCGCGCCCAGAAACCGGCACATGCGCGTCGATGGCGCCGCGCGCGTTGACGGCAAGCGCATCGATGATGCGCCCGCGCGAATCGACAATTGCGGAGATGCCGTTGTTGGCCGCGCGCAGCAGCGGCAATCCATTTTCCACCGCGCGAATCTGCGCCTGCCTGAAATGCTGATACGGGCCTGGCGTGTCACCAAACCAGGCGTCGTTGGTGACGTTCACGATCACGTCAGATGACGCAGCGTCGGCGGCGACGAGATCGGGAAAGATCACCTCGTAGCAGATGAACGGCGCGGCACGCAGGCCGCCCGGCAGACTGATCGGATGCCGCTCGTTGCCGCCGGCGAAATTCATCGGTCCGGCAACGAGCTGGCCTATGCCGAAGCGTTGGAAAAGATCGGCGAAGGGCAGGTATTCGCCGAAGGGTACCAGATGCACCTTGTCGACGGCATCGACGATCTCGCCTTTGTCGTTGATCGCCACCACGGAATTGTAATAGCGGCTGCCGGCGCTCGCCGATCCGCCTTCCTCGCGCACGACACCGGCAATCAGCATCTGGCCCTCGGCCAGCATGTCGCCCAGAGCCGTGAGCGCGTCCGGACGCTCGGTGAACAGGAAGGGCACAGATGTTTCCGGCCACAAAATAAGCTGCGGCTTGGCATGGCCTTCTTCCGGCGCTTTCCCCGATATCCCCAGTAAAGTTGCGAAGATGCGGTCGCGCACCGAGGCGTCCCACTTTTCGCTGAGATCGACCGAGGGCTGGACGATGCGAACATCGATCGAGCGGGCCGGCTCGACCGGGGCCGCGAGCCGGGCGTAGCCGAAGCCGACATGGCCAGCGACGAGGATGACGAACAAGGCAAGGCCCAGCCTCAGATGCCGGCGCGCCGCGACCAGCGCAGGCAGCGAAAACACGAAAACCGCGAGCGCGTTCATGCCGATCATGCCGGTCACCGACACGCTCTGCATCAGCAACGGCACCGGCATCGCCGCGTATCCGACGGCATTCCAGGGAAAGCCGGTGAAGAGGAAATCGCGCAGCCATTCGGCAAGGCCGAAGCCGAAGGCAAGGGCGACGATGCGGCCGATGTCGCTGCTCCACAACACGCGCGCCACCACGGTGGCGAAGCCATAGAAGAAGGCGAGCGCAAAGGGGATGCCAACAACGGCGAAGGGCAAGGCCCAGGCGAAGCTGTCGGCCTCGACCAGCAATGCCTGGCCGATCCACCAGAGACCGGCGAGGGAGTAGCCGAAGCCGAACCACCAGCCGGTGGCGAAAGCCGGCCGCAGGCGCCTGAACCAGCCATCGGAAGCCTCGCCGGTGGCGCCGTCGAGCAGCCAGACCAGAACCGGGAACGAGACGAAGCAGACGGCGAAGAAATCGTAAGGCGCCTGGGCAAGCACCGCCAGCGCTCCGGCGGCAAAGGCCACCAGCGCCCGCCGCCACCCCCACAGCAGAATTATCCGGCCGGCAAAGCGCTGCATCCAGCTTCCCAAGTCGCGCGAATCAGGGAGTTAGAGGTTTAACAGGCCGAGCCGCGCGATCCAAACCCAGATAAGCGCCGCCTGATACACCTTAGCGCTATCTGTGCCAGCCCTCGATCCGCAGGCCGGTCAGTCGCTCGGCCTCGTCTTTCGACACGACGCGTACGGTTCGGGTGAATGTCCAGATATGGCCTTCGGGGTCGCGGGCGCGATATTGGCGCTCGCCGTAGAAATGATCCGCGGGCTCCTCGACGATCTCCGCGCCTGCCGCGCGCGCTTTCTCGCAATGAGCGTCGATATCCTGCTGCAGACGGACATAGACGGCTTGCGTGTTCTTGCCGCCGACAGAGACGGGACTGGCGATACGCTCATCCCATTCGGAATCGACGATGATATAGCCGTCGCCGAAGCGCATTTCGGCATGCACGAGCCGACCGTCGGGATCGCTCACCAGCATGCTCGGCTCAAAACCAAAGGCCGCCTGCAGAAAGGACAAAGCCGCGTGCGGATCGCAATAGAAAACGCCTGAGCCCAGGACCGCATGGTGGAATGGATCGTCGGTCGGCATGCCGCTCCACGTTCTTTTTTACGCAATTCCGGACGGAAAACCGCTGCGCACTTTCCTGGAATTGCTCCAGGGGATCAGGCCTGTTCGGTGCGGGCGGCGCGGCGACGCTGCCGCTCGCCCTTCGGGCTCTGCACGATGCGCACGCGCTTGACGCGGCGCGGGTCGGCGTCGAGCACGTGGAACTCGAAGCCGGGAATGGCCTGCACGACTTCGCCCCTGGCCGGGACCCGGCCGAGCGTGTTGAAGATCATGCCGCCGATCGTGTCGACATATTCGCCATGCTCGCCAGCGGCGAAATCCTCGCCGATCATCTTGGCGACCTCGTCGATCTCGGCCTTGCCGTCGACGACGAAGACGCCGTCGCCGGTCTGCGTGATCATCGGCTCGTCGTCGTCATGCTCGTCCTCGATGTCGCCGACCACCATCTCGACGATGTCTTCCAGCGAGGCGAGGCCGTCGGTGCCGCCATATTCGTCGATGACCAGGGCCATCTGCGTGCGCGTCGTCTGCATGCGGCCCATGAGGTCGGAGGCCAGCATCGAAGGCGGCACGAACAGCACCTGGCGGATCAGATTGAGCTCGCCGATGGTGCGCGCGAGATCGACCTGCGCAAGGTCGAGCGCCGTCGTCACCGGCGCCTTCGCCCTGGTGCGGCCCTTCTTGACGCGGGCGACCTTGGTGATGTGGGCGAGCACATCGCGAATGTGGACCATGCCGCGCGGATCGTCCAACGTCTCGGAATAGACCGGCATGCGCGAATGGCCGGACTGCTCGAAAAGGCCGAGCAGGTCGCCAAGCGTGGTGTTGATCTCGACCGCCTCAATATCGGCGCGCGGCACCATGACGTCCTCGACCCGCACTTCGCGCAGGCGCAGGATGTTGTTGAGCATGGCGCGTTCGCCGGGCGAGAAGGATTCCGCATCGGTCGTCGTTTCGGCGAGCGCGCCGGCGATCTCCTCGCGCAGGCTGGTGCCGTTGCGGTGCCGGAACAGGCCGAGCACGCGGTCGAAGAGCGAAGGACCGGCATGCGTCGGCTCACCGGCCGCGCTGCCGGTGGGAATACTCGGACTCGAGCCCTCTTCCGTTTTTTCGGAAGGCTTGGCAGCACTGCCGGCGTCCGGGCGGGCGGCAGTTTCTGGTGTGTCGTTCATCGCCATCAGGTCAATTGAGCTTTTTTGTTACGCGTAGGGATCGGGAATGGCAAGCCTCGCAAGCGCGGCGCGCTCGATCGCTTCCATCTCCTCTGCCTCGGCGTCGGTCTCGTGATCATGACCCAGCAAGTGCAGCAGGCCATGGATGACGAGATGGGTGATATGGTTCTCAAGCGGCTTGTCTTCCAGTGCGGCCTCGCTCGCCACCGTCTCGGAAGCCAGCACGATGTCGCCCAGCATCGGCGGCAGTTTGCCGCCTTTCGGAAACGGAAAAGCCGGAAAAGACAAGACGTTGGTGGGCTTGTCCTTGCCACGCCACTCGGTGTTGAGCGTCCGGATGTGAGCATCGTCGGAAAAGACGATGCTGAGCTCGGAGACGCCGGTCGCCCCGGTTTCGGCAAAGGCGGCCGCAACGGCGCGCTCGACCAGGCGCGTCAGCTCGACTTCGGCAGGCCAATCGCCGGCCTCGACGAAAATATCGATATCGACCGGCGTCTCGCCGCTGGATACTGGATTGTCAGCCATATAGCCTTTTGATCAGCTTTCGGCGCCCAGGCCCCGCGCCAGCTTGCCGTCGCGGTCATAGGCCTTGACGATCTCGGCAACCAGCGGGTGGCGCACCACGTCGCCTTCGTTGAAGCGGACGGTGACGATGCCAGGCACGCCGTCGAGGATGCGCAGCGCCTCGACCAGCCCCGACTTGGTGTTGGGCGGCAGGTCGATCTGGGTCGGATCGCCGGTGACGATCATGCGCGAGTTCTCGCCGAGACGGGTCAAGAACATCTTCATCTGCATCTGCGTGGTGTTCTGCGCCTCGTCAAGGATCACAGCCGCATGCGCCAGCGTGCGGCCGCGCATGAAGGCCAGAGGCGCGATCTCGATCACTTCGGCCGCGATCGCCCGCTCGACCTTGTCGGCCGGCATCATGTCGTAGAGCGCGTCGTAGAGCGGCCGCAGATAGGGGTCCACCTTCTCCTTCATGTCGCCGGGCAGGAAGCCCAGCCGCTCGCCAGCCTCGACCGCGGGGCGCGACAGCACGATGCGTTCGACCATGCCGCGCTCCAAGAGCATCGCCGCATGCGCGACCGCCAGATAGGTCTTGCCGGTACCTGCCGGGCCGATGCCGAAGACCATTTCGGAGCGCTCCAGCGCCCGCATATAGGCGTCCTGCGTCAGCGAACGGGCGTAGATCGTCTTCTTGCGCGTCGATATCTGGGCGGCCGAAACCTTGCCCTTGCGCTCCATGGTCGGCAGAGTCAGCTGGTCGTCGGCGGCAATCGCCATGCGTACGGCGCCGTCGACATCCGACTGGCCGATGTCAACGCCCTTCTGAAGGATGCCGTAGAGCGTATCCAGCGCGCGGCGCGCCTGTTCGGCGGCCGAAGCCGAGCCCTTGATCGCAAGCTGGTTGCCGCGCGAGCGGATATCCACGCCGAGCTTCTGCTCGAGCCGTGCCAGGTTCTCGTCGAACTGGCCGTAGAGGGCGCTGGCAAGCTTGTTGTTGTCGAAGGTCAGTACGATGTGCGCCATGTCGGAAGCCCCGGACGCCTGGTTCTGGGGCGGATTCTTCAGTTCGGCAGCGCTCAACCGTCTCTCCTCATCTGCCGAGGCTTGTGGCTAGGCCAACTCGGCGAACAGGCTGTTGGGGCCTGTCTTCGTGATTCGCACATCAATAATGTCACCGATTCCACCGGCCTTGTCGTCAACAATCACCGGGTTCAGCCATGGCGAGCGGCCAAGAATCTGACCGGGGCGGCGACCTGGCTTCTCGATCAGCGTGCTGACGGTGCGGCCGACCACGCTGGCTATGAAATTCTGCTGCTGATCGTTGATCAGCGCCTGCAGGCGCTGCAGCCGTTCGTCCTTCACGGTTTCGGAAAGATGACCGTCCATCTCGGCGCCCGGCGTGCCAGGACGTGGGGAATATTTGAAGGTGAAGGCCGAGGCGTAACCCACCTCGCGCACCAGTTTCAGCGTCGCCTCGAAATCCTCGTCCGTCTCGTCGGGGAAGCCGACGATGAAATCGCCCGACATGGCGATGTCGGGACGGGCGGCGCGAATGCGATCGATGAGCGCCAGATAGTCGCGTGCCGTGTGCCTGCGGTTCATCGCCTTCAAAATCCGATCGGAGCCCGACTGCACCGGCAAATGCAGATAGGGCATCAAGGCGGGCAGATCACGATGCGCGGCGATCAATTCGTCGTCCATGTCGCGCGGATGGCTGGTGGTGTAGCGCAGCCGCGCCATTCCAGGGATTTCCGCAAGCCGGAACAGCAGGCGGCCGAGGCCCCATTCTTCGCCATTCTCGCCAACGCCATGCCAGGCATTGACGTTCTGGCCGAGCAGCGTCATCTCGCGCACGCCGGCCTCGGCCAGCCGCTCGGCCTCGGCGACGATCTGCGCCACCGGGCGCGAGACCTCGGAGCCGCGGGTATAGGGCACCACGCAGAAGGTACAAAACTTGTCGCAGCCTTCCTGCACCGTGAGGAAGGCGGTGACGCCGCGCTTTGCCAATTCGGCGCGCTTCGGCTGCGGCAGGTGCTCGAACTTGTCCTCGATGGCGTATTCGGTCTCGACGATCTTCTCGCCGCCGCGAACCCGCGCCAGCACGTCCGGCAGCCGGTGATAGGTCTGCGGGCCGATGACCAGGTCGACCGCCGGAGCGCGGCGGATGATTTCCGCACCTTCGGCCTGCGCCACGCAGCCGGCGACACCGATCAGCAATTCACGGCCGGCCCCGGCGCGCTCGGCCTTCATGTCACGGATGCGGCCAAGCTCGGAATAGACCTTTTCCGCCGCCTTCTCGCGGATATGGCAAGTGTTGAGCAGCACCAGATCGGCGTCCTCGACGGTGTCGGTGGCGACATAGCCGTCGGCGGCCAGCGCATCGGTCATGCGCTGGGAATCGTAGACGTTCATCTGGCAGCCATAGGTCTTGACGAAGACCTTTTTCGCCGTGCGGTCAGTGGCGGCCGAGCGCTCGGCGGCAGCGCCGATGCCATGGCTTTCAATCGTGTTCAGTTCCATCGGGCGGCTTCTAGCGCCTTTCCGTGACAAAAAACAGACGATTCTTGTGGCCCGTCGTGCGCCTCGACTTCACCGGCTCTTGGCCGGGTCGGCGAGGATACCTTGCATCATCTCGCGCACCTTGGCTTCCATCAGCCTCGCCGTTTCCTTGCGGTTCGAACCCTTGGAGAACGGCACCGGCTGGCCGAAATGCACTTCGGCATCGATCGCGCCTTCGGCAAGCAGGGTTTTGAGATGCGGCATCAGATCCTGGTCGCCGATCCAGGCGGTGATCGGCCGATGGCGGCGGCCCATCGGCATGCCGTGCAGGCGCGTATAGGCGATCGCCACGGGCTGGATGAAGACCTGTTCCGCCGCGCCTTCCAAAATCGCCATCGAGGCCGCGCCGAACAACGTGCTCTTGAACGGCAGCACCAAGTTGCCGTCGCCGGTCGAGCCTTCGGCGAACAGCACCATGGCGTCGCCTTTCGCCATCCTCTTGGCGATCTCGCTTGCCTGGTCGCCGGAGGTGCGCTTGCGCTCGCGCTCGATGAAGACGGTGCGCTGCAGCTTGGATAGCATGCCGATCAGCGGCCAGCCCTCCATGTCAGCCCTGGCGATGAACTTCACATCGACGAAGGAGCCGAGCACCATGATGTCGGTCCAGGAAATGTGGTTGGCCGCCACCAGCAGAGGGCGGTCTTTGGCCAAGCTGCCGGTCACATGCACCCGCATGCCCAGCGCCCGCAGGATCATGCTGTGCCAGATCTTCAGGATGACAGTTTCGGGCCACAGCCCCGTCTTCATCGACAGGATCTGCAGCGGCACCAGCACCAGGGAACAGACGACCACATAGAAGAGCGCCAGGAAAATCCGCAATTTCTCGATCATTCGCTCCGGCCCTAGATCAGGATGACGCTTCGTTGAATCGTCGTCCTGATCTAACTCTTTGTGGAGCATGATGTTTTTCCGAAAACCGGTTCCCACTTTTCGGGATCATGCCGTATCGCGCGGATTGGCTAGCGAAGATCGCGGCGCATGACAAGCGCTCCGGTCGGGCCGTGCTCGGTCGAGCGGTAATAGTTCGGGCGATGACCGACCTGGATGAAACCTAGCCTGCGGTAGAG
This sequence comes from Mesorhizobium sp. M2A.F.Ca.ET.042.01.1.1, assembly GCF_003997405.1. Taxonomy (NCBI): domain Bacteria; kingdom Pseudomonadati; phylum Pseudomonadota; class Alphaproteobacteria; order Hyphomicrobiales; family Phyllobacteriaceae; genus Mesorhizobium; species Mesorhizobium sp. M2A.F.Ca.ET.042.01.1.1. The sequence continues at coordinate 14,493 of NZ_RZRX01000061.1, read as the reverse complement.
CCCAATTGCGGGCGCATTGGTCTCGTCGACCTCGAGGAAGAGCGCTTCGGCGCGCTGCGCATGAAGCTCGCGCAGCACCGCGTCCATCAGTTGCCAGCCAAGGCCCTGACGGCGATGGCTGCGGGCGACGGCCACGGTCAGGATCTCGCCCTCGCCGGCCGCGAGCCGCGCCAGCAGGAAGCCGACCGGCGGCTTGGAGCCCTGACCTGTTTCCCGCGCCGCATAGCCGAAGACCGTGTCCTGTTCGAGGAGTGCCGCAAACTCGCCATCGGTCCAGGGCCGCACGAAATCCTCACGATGCAGTACCGAGACAGCGGCGCTGTCGGCGACCGTCAGCGGTTCCAGCGCATAATCCCTGCGGCGCGGCTGAAAGAACGGAATGCGCATCAGGGCTCGGTTCCCTTGTCCTGCCTTGGCAGAATGAAACCCGCCTGCGGCTTGGCGTCGGCGCCGCGCAGATAGAGCGGCTTCGGCTTCTCGCCGGGTCCCTTGGCGGCGGCCAGCCTGGCATAGGTCGCAATATCGGCGGTGGCGGCGATCGGACCGGTGTCGAAAGGACGCTCAGCCGCTTGGGCAATATGCGGCGCGGCGGTGCCGGCAAGGACAGCGTCGGCGTTGACGGCCATTGTCACCGCCTCGGAAAGCGTGGCTACGGATAGTCCGTAAGTTTCGGCTAACGCTTTATCGTAGAGCGCCGCATGGATTTCCTCGCGGCCGGCGTCGAGCGCGGCAAGCACCGCGCGCCCGGGAAAGGTGTTGGCGCCCTCGGCAGCCAAGGCTTCCAGCGTCGTCACGCCGATCGCCGGGATTTTCAGCGCCAACGCCAGGCCACGCGCGGTCGAGACGCCGACGCGCAGGCCGGTGAAGGAGCCGGGGCCGATCGAGACGGCAACGGCGTCCAGGTCAAGGTAGCCGACGCTGCCGGCTTGCAGGGCGGTCTCGATGACGGCCATCAGATGCTCGGCATGCCCCTTGCCGAGATCGCGCAGCTCGCGGCCAAGCTCCTTCCCCGCGCCCGCGTCATAGACGCAGGCGGCGCAGAGACTGGCGGCGCAGTCGATGGCAAGCAACTTCATACGGGCAGCTTCATAGGCCGGCTAACGAACTGATCGAACACAATTCCCTCTGCCCGGCATGGGCCGCCGCCGCAAGGGCCAGGGCTGAGAAATGTTAAGCGGCTTTGCTTCTAGAGCGTTTCACCGTTTCACGGAAACGGCGAGACGCTTTATCACTTTGCTTTGACGCAAATCCGGACGGAAAACCGCTCACACTTTTCCTGGAATTGCTCTAGGTTTTGGCGCAATTCCGAACGGAAAACCGCTCACACTTTTCCTGGAATTGCGCAAGGCGCGGCGATCACGCCGTCGCGACAATGCGGAGCATATGGTTGTCCCAGACATAGTCCGGCTCGGAACGGATAGCGCCGGCGCCGCCGACGATCTCGCCGGCGCCGGTCGTCGCCATGAAGCCGCTGCCGTCAGGCGCAAGACCGCAAACCTCGACCAGAGACCGCGTCGCGACCACGCGTCCGCTGGCAGCATCGAGGACGGCCAGCGAATTGCCCTCCGGCGAGGTGACGGCAACGGTGCCTGTCGCGGCATTGGCGGCGACCGAGCCAATGTAATTGCGGAAGCCGGAGAGCACGTCCTGCGGTAGCTCCACCAGTTCGAGTTCCTTGCCGCGCGCGGCGCGGCCGACCAGCGCCGGGCGGTCGGTCGCCGGCCCGCGATACTGGCAGCCGAACCAGACGGTGCCCGCCTGGTCGCGGTCCATATGGCGGATCGAAAGCTGATGCAGCGCCGGCGGCAATTCGTGCTTTTCCATCAGGTCGCCGGTGACGCGGTCGACCAGCGTGTAGGAGGGCTTCATCGTCGCGATGTTGAGCTCGGCACGGCCGTAGTCGGGATGGGTCTCGATGCCGCCATTGGCGATGGCCAAGGTGCGGCCGTCGCCCAGCAGGAGCAGCTCATGCGGCCCCATGCCATAGGTCGGGAACTCACCGACGCGACTGAACCCGGCCTTCGCATCGTATACGCCGACGACACCAGCCGCGTTGTCGAAATCGTTCTCCGTCGCATAGAGCAAGGCGCCGTCGGGCGAGAACACGCCATGGCCGAAGAAATGCCGACCCGCGATGCTGGCAATGGTCAAAGGCTTGTCGCGGCCCGCATGGTCGAAGACGACCGCGAAAGTGCCGGGCTGCCGGGCAAAAACGACCGAGCGTTTCGACACCGGATCGAAAGTGACGTCATGGCCGCGATCCGGCAGATCGAGCGAATGCAGGATTTTTCCCGCCTCGGAGAGCACGGCGGTGCCAAAACTGCCATCGCGCTTGACGAAGGCCGTGGCAAACACCGCGTCCGCCGCAAGGGTGTCGGCCCAGGCGCGCGGCGCCATGGCGGCGGCGAAGCCAGCGCCCGCGGCCCGCAGGAAATCGCGGCGGTCGATGAGGGGAGTTCTCACGGGACGGCCCCTCCCTGCATTGCATTGCTCCAGGACGCCGCAATTTCGATCGCGTGCAGCCGAAGCTTGGCGCTTACCGATCGCTGAGATGGATTATCGCAGACGTTGGAGATTGGCCGAAGCCTCCGGAACTTCGTCATCCTTGGGCGAAGCAGGAGCGAAGCTCCGTCGCGGAGACCCAAGGATCCATGCCGTGACCTTGGCCGAAGGGCGCAGCGGCGCAGAATTCTGCACCGTTGCAACGCCTCAAAGTCACGGCATGGATCCTCGGGTCTGCGCTGCGTCGCTACGCTCCTTGCTTCGCCCGTGGATGACGATGGGAGGAGCGCTTCAGCCAATTTCGAAAGACAGTGATTCCACGAAGCAGACGCGTTCGAACAACCAAAGCCTCTTGGCCAGGAAATATTCCCTAAAATCTGCGCCACTGTCGGAACCATGCTCAGTCCCCATCCAGCGACGAGAAGCCCGCGGTCAGGCCGAACTCGGCGGTCATCCTGGTGCCGATCAAGGTCGACAGGCTCGAGGTGATCAGCGCGAAATGTTCGAGCTTGTCGCGCAGCGCGGGGTCGGCGAGCGCCTTGTTGATCGGGCCGGGGATCGATTTCACTGTTGTCACGCCGTTGGTGAGCTGGATATGGATGGACTCGGCCATCCATTGCGCATCGGCGGGCAGCGCATCGCCGAGCTTGGAAGCCTGGAATAGCTGGTCGATGCCGGAGAGATTTCCGGCCAGCGAGGCCGCCGTGTTCCGCGAGCGCCAGTAGATCGCCTGCTTCGGCTTGTCGGCGTCCGGCTTGGCGCCAAGGAAGCCCTTGAGCCGCACATCGCGGATCATGTCCAGCTCGTTGATGAAGACGCCGACCAGTTCCGTCACCGCTTCGTTGCCGTCGCGGTAGAGCGGGTTCTTCGGGCCGGGATTGGCCCAGAGCGAAGCGAAGCCGTCGGGCTTTTGCCAGGCATCGCGCACCTCGCCGGCCATGGTTTCGACGTTGCCGGCGACCGCCTCGCCATAGGCGCAACGATAGGGCTCGTCCTTCCCTGCAAGCGTTTCGGCGCCGTCGCCATAGAGCACGTATTCGAGCGCGCCGAGACCCTGCATGGCGACGCTCTTTTGCGCCAGTTGCGCCGGATCGGTGGCTGAAGGGTCCTTCGATGCGAGCGTGGCCTGCACTTGTCTCAGGCCGATGCTCTTGCGGTCCGGCCAATAGAGCATACGCTCCAGCCGGTTGTTTTCCTTGATCGGCCCGAAGGCGATGATCTCGGCCACAGACCAGGCCTCGACCGCGCCGGAAAACGCCGAGCGCGCTGCTTCGAGATTGATTTCGGACGGCGCTTCGCAAAGCAGGTGCATCGCTTTGGTCAGCCCTACCGCATGCTCATCAAGGCTGGCATAGGCGGGGCGGACGAACCCGTCGATCGCGCGCTCGATGACGTCGGAAGCCTTGACCGCGGCCGATGCCGGCAAGGCGGCGGCCAGAAGGAAAGGAAGAATAAGGACCAGGCATTTCGACATCAGAGCGACGCGTTTTAGCATCAGAGGGACTCCAGGAATTTGATCAGCGCCTCACGGTCGGCCGCGGCCGCCCCGGCAAAGCGGTCGCGGGCCTTCTGCCCCTCGCCGCCATGCCACAGGATCGCCTCGGCAAGCGTGCGGGCGCGGCCGTCATGCAGATAAAAGGCATTGCCGTTGACTGTCGCGGCGAGCCCAATGCCCCAGAGCGGTGGCGTGCGCCACTCGCTCCCCGTGGCTTCTCCAACCCGTTGTCCGTCCGCAAGGCCCTCGCCCATGTCGTGCAGCAGGAAGTCGGAATAGGGCCAGATCAGCTGGAAGGCCTGCGCCTTGTTTGGCGTGCCGCGTATGGTGACGAATTTTGGCGTGTGGCAGGAAATGCAGCCCATGTCGTAGAACTGCTTTTTGCCGGCGAGCACTTGCGGTGTGGCGATGTCGCGCCGCGCCGGCACGGCCAGATTCTGCGAATAGAAGGTGACGAGGTCCATCACCGGCGGCGGGGCTTCGGCCGTGCCCAGCCGCTGCTGCACGCCGTTCGGCATGGCCAGGCAATCCTTCTCGGCCTCCGTGCAGTCGCCCCAAGGCTTCGGCATTTCCGGAGTCGAGATGCCGATATCGCCGGCAAAAGCATCGGCCGCCTGCTGGCGGATCGAGGCGGTCTGCGCCTTCCAGCCGAAGCGGCCCAGGGTCACCGCACCGCTCAGCTCGTCGCGCACGATGTTCGGCCGCCCCGAAATGCCGTCGCCGTCGCGATCGTCCGGATCGGCATGAGCGAGGATATCGGCCGGCGCGATCTGCTCGATCAGGCCGAGCCCGATCATCGGCGGCGTCAGGCGCGGCGACAGCGTGGTGCGCGGATCGAGCGGACCGTAGCCGGGATTTTCGACAGAATAACGCGGCTTGCGCAGCGAAACGACGGTGCCGTCGCCGAGTGTTGCTTTTTCCTCGGAGTACTCGACGCGCGCACGGCCTTCGCTCTTGAGGCCCGGAACTGCCAAATCCTGCAATTGCGCGCCATAGACCGGGTCCGGAAAGTTCAGCACCTTGTGGTCGGCGAGCGCGGCCTTTTCCTCGGCGCTGCTCGCGTCGCGCGCGAGCCTGAGGAACATTGACGTCGATCCGGCATCACCTTGCGGCGGGCGGCCGCGGCCATCCTTCAAATGGCAGTTCTGGCAGGCGCGCTCGTTGAACAGCGGGCCAAGACCGTCGGAAGCCTGGGTCGACGACGGCGACGACACCCAGTTCTTGCGGAAAAGCGCATTGCCGAGGTTGAAATTGCCCTCTTCCTCGAAAGTGATGTTGGCTGAGGATTGCGAGAAGGCATCGCGGTTGACGTCCTTGCGCGACGTGCCGGCGCCACCTTGCATCAGCTCGAACGGCTCAGGCATGGTGAAGTCGGTCGTTGGCCTGGTGACGGCCAGAACCCGCGCCTGGTCCTTCGGAGTCAGGTCGGTGCGGCTCGTCGGCAGAGCGGCCGGCTCGCCGGCCAGCGTGGGTGCGGAAAGCATGATCGCCAGCAAAAGCGACGCCCCGCGCCCGGTCCGGTATCGCGGGCTCTTCTGAAGCGGCAAGCCGTCGATTGCGGCCCGCCGCGCGCGGCGCGAAAAGTCTACGGGGCGCCGCATTCCCGCATGTCCTTACTCCGCCTCGTTGGCCGAGTCGGCATTGAGCAGGCCGTACTTTTCCTCGCCGATCGAGGCGAGCAGGTCGAGCTGCGTTTCCAGGAAGTCGATATGGCCTTCCTCGTCGGTCAAAAGGTCCTCGAACAGCTTCATCGAGACGAAATCGCCTTCGTCGTGGCAGATCTCGCGCGAGCGCTTGTAGGCGGTGCGCGCGTCATATTCGCCGGCCAGATCGGATTCGAGCACTTCCTTGACGTTCTGGCCGATGCGCAGCGGCGCGACGGACTGCAGGTTCGGGTGGCCTTCGAGGAAGATGATGCGCGCGATCAGCCGGTCGGCGTGATGCATTTCCTCGATCGATTCCGCCCGCTCCTTCTTTGCCAGCTTGGTGTAGCCCCAATCCTCGAGCAGGCGATAATGCACCCAGTATTGGTTGACGGCCCCAAGCTCCAGAAACAGAGCTTCATTAAGCCGCTCGATGATCTGCGGTTCGCCTTTCATGGGTTCTGCTCCCGTATTGGCCGCGCAAGCCTCGCACGCGATCCAGGTGTGAAACGATGTCCACGCCGCCCACCTGTGAGCGGGCGTGGTAGTTCTCGGTGACCCGAATGATCGTTTCCACCACATTTGGGAAACAGCCGCAACAGCGGCCGCGCTTGCGCATCGCGTGATAGACCTTCGCGGGCACGATCAGCTGCCAAGGATCCTCATCCAGCAGGCCGATGATCGTCCGCTCGATCTCCTTCTCGGTGATGATGTTGCAATGGCAGATCAGCATTTCACTTGCTCTGGCTGACGGCGCCGGTCCGGCGCCGCTTGGCTGGTTTCTTAGTCGTCATGATCCTGTCCAAAAACCGGCTTCCAGTTTTTGGGATTACTTAAACACCTTGTCCGGGGCGTCGAGGCTGTCCGAACCCTCGAAGGCGATCTGGTTCAGCTTGAGCGAGCCGACGGCGCGCTCGATCGACTTGGTCTGGTCGATCAGGGCGTCGATCGCCGCCTGCACGGTGGCGTTGCCTTCGGTGTTGCCCTCGGCGATCTGCTGGTCGTAGGCCTCGCCGGCCAACGCGCGCGCCTTGATGGCCTCCATCTTGGCGACGGTGGTGTCGAGCTTGCCCGACAACTCCTTGTCGATCGCCGAATCGGCGGCCTTCACCATGTCGGACACCGACGGACCCGAAACCACGGAACCGTCGAGCCGCGTGTAGCTGGCATGGTAGGCGTCGCGGATGCCGACCGCGTCATAGAGATGCGAGTTATAGGTGTTGTCGGAGAAGCAGTCGTGCTCCTCCTCCGGATCGTGCAGCAAAAGGCCAAGCTTCATGCGCTCGCCCGCCAGTTCGCCGTAGGAGAGCGAGCCCATGCCGGTGAAGATGGTCGAGATGCCGGTGTTCGCATCACCGTCCGTGAGGTTCTTGCGCGCGGCGCCGTCTTCCTTCCAGTTGTTGACCATCTCCTGCAGGTCGGACACCAGAAGGTCGCTCGCCGATTTCAGATATTCGGCGCGGCGGTCGCAATTGCCGCCCGTGCAGTTCTTGAGGTCGTAATCCGTATAGGGTCGCTCGCCGGCGCCCGGACCGGTGCCGTGCAGGTCCTGGCCCCAGAGCAGGAATTCGATCGCGTGATAGCCGGTCGCAACATTAGCCTCGACGCCCCCGGCTTCCTGCAGCGTGCCGGACAGGAATTCCGGCGTCAGCTTCGAGGCGTCGACCTTCTTGCCGTTGATCTCGATTTCCTTGTTGGCGATGACGTTGGCCGTGTAGAGCGCATTTTCATCCGATTCTGTGCCGTAGCTCTTGGCGACATAGTCGATCAGCCCCTCATCCAGCGGCCAGGAATTCACGCGGCCTTCCCAGTCGTCGACGATCTTGTTGCCGAAGCGATAGACCTCGGTCTGCTGGTAAGGGATGCGCGCCGCCTTCCAGGCTTCGCGCGCGGCGTTCAGCGTGTCGGCGGAGGGGCTGGCGATAAGCGCATCGACAGCCTTGTCCAGCATCTGCGCCGCGGTCAGCGAATCCTCGTATTTGGCCAGAGCGATGTCGGCATAGGTCTTGATCACCGCCTTCGCGTCGGTCCCGGCTTTCGCCGGCAACACGAACACCGCCGCCGTCAGTGCAGCCGTGGCGCAGATCGCAGCCAGCTTACCGCCGTTACGTGCCGTCATTATCCTTCTCCAGTTCCTTGGAAATCCAATAGATGGCGCCCACCCGCGCCGAGGCATGAGCACGCCGGGAAAAATGGTGGCCGCGCCGATGCGCGGTTCGCGATAAAAAGACACCCATTTGCCTCCAATCGAAAGGGTTCAAGGCCCAGACATCAAAGGGATGCGCTTTGCGCGCAGCCCTTCATAAAGCGAGGGAGAGGTCGTGAGTCAACTGGCGCAACGGAAAAAATTCAATTGAAACAACAGTTTAGAATTATTCTAAACTACAAATGTCAACTTTTAAGCCAGCACTGCCTCGCTATCTCGATTGACAGACAGCCATTCTGGGTGCGACCCGATCCTCGGCTCTTGCGGCGCCGGCAGACAATCGCCACTTGGCGCAAGGGCTTAGATTTGCAAACAAAAAAGGATTGCGATGACGAATGGGGTTGTGATTGTCGGTGCGGGCCATGCCGGCGTGCAGGCCGCCGCCAGCCTGCGCGAAGAGGGCTATGAAGGGCCCGTCGTCCTGATCGGCGACGAGCGGGAACTGCCTTATCACAAACCGCCGCTGTCCAAGACCTTCATCAAGGATCTCGAAGCCAAGCCGCAACCCTTGCGCGGCGAGGCCTTTTACTCGGGCAACACCATCGACTACCGGCCGGGCGTGCGCATTGACAGCATCGATGCCCGCGCGGGCCGGTTGAATGTCGCAGGCGGTGGAACGCTCGGCTTCGACCGGCTGGTGCTTGCGACCGGGTCGCGGCCGCGCCTGCTCAAGCTCGACGGCGCCGGCCTCGCCGGCGTGGTCTCGCTGCGCTCGCTGGCCGATGCGCGCCTGATCCGCGAGCTCAGCGCGCAAAGCGAGGACGTGGTCATTCTCGGCGGCGGCTTCATCGGGCTGGAGATCGCGGCGACGCTGAGGGCCGCCGGCCGCAACGTCACCGTCGTCGAGGCCGTCGACCGGCTGCTCGGCCGCGCCGTGGCGCCGATCATCGCCGCCCATGTGCGCCAGCGCCTGGAGGCGATCGGTGTGCGCATCCTGACCGGCACAACCATTGCCAGGCTGGAGGGTGACAGCGGCCGCGTCTCGGCAGCGATCACCTCAAGTGGCAAACGCCTGCCGGCGCAGATGGTGATCATCGGCATCGGCGTCGTGCCCAATGTCGAACTGGCCGAAGCCGCCGGCATTGCTGTCGCCAACGGCATCCGTGTCGACCAGCATATGCAGAGCTCTGTTCCAGAAATCCTAGCCATCGGCGACGCCGCCGCCTACCGGCACTGGTTCACCGGAGGCAACGTGCGGCTGGAATCGGTGCAGAACGCCACCGACCAGGCGCGGCTCGCCGCGCGGACCATTCTCGGCCATGTCGAGCCCTTTACTGCGGTGCCGTGGTTCTGGTCGGATATCGGCGACATGAAGCTGCAGATGGTGGGGCTGACGCAAGGCGGGGACAGCCACGTGGTGCTCGGCGATCTAGCCGAGAACAAGTTCTCGATCTACCACTATGCCGGCGACCGATTGCTCGGCATCGAATCCGTCAACCGCCCGGCCGACCACATGCTTGGCCGCAAGATGCTGGGAGCGGGCTTCTCGCCAACGCCACAAACGGTGGCGGGCGGGCCGGATGCGCTGAAGGCCGCGCTTGCGGCTTTCAATGAGGACGAACTGATCAGGGCCAGAGCGTAATGTTGCCAATTTTTGCCATTGGACATACATTGACAAAATGAGCACGATGAATATCTCCCTGCCTGACAGCTTAAAGCATTTTGTCGATCAGCAGGTGACCGAGCGCGGCTACGGCACGAGCAGCGAGTATGTGCGTGAATTGATCCGCCACGATCAGGATCGTCAATCTCTGCGCCGTTTGCTGCTCGAGGGCGCCTCATCCGCGCCGGGTGCGCCCGTCAACGAAGACTATTTTGCAATGCTGAGGAAACGAGCGCGGGGCCAATAAGTTAGTGGCCGCCAAGCCAATTAATCCTCGAAGTCTTGCTCTGCGCGATATCGAGGACGCTGTCGATTATTATGCCCGTGAAGCTGGTTCGCACGTCGCGTTAGGCTACGTCGACGACCTCCAAAATGCCTACAAGCTGATAGTCAGCTACCCGGCATCGGGCTCTCTGAGATTTGGCTATGAAGTCGGGTTGCCTGGCCTGCGTAGCCTGCAACTCAAACGATACCCTTACCTGATCTTCTACTTCGAACAGACCGACCATATCGATGTCTGGCGGGTTCTGCACGCCAAGACGGATATTCCAGTGTGGTTACAGAATCCGGGCTCCTGACGGCACACATCCAATCGCTTCGATGCAGCCGTCAGGAGAAATACAGCCCTCCCTCAGGCCGCCCGCGCGTCGCGGATCGAGCTTTCCAGAATATCCAGCGCCTCTGTCATGACGCCGTCCTGGATGGTGATCGGCGACAGGAAGCGGATGACGTTGCCGTAAACGCCGCAGGTGAGCAGGATGAGGCCCTTGTCCAGCGCCTTCAGCCGCACCGCGTTGGCGAATTCGGCCGACGGCAGGCCTTTCTTCACATCGTTGAACTCGACCGCGTTCATGAAGCCCGGGCCGCGGATGTCGACGATCTCCGGCACGCCCTCGCGGATCGATTCCAGCCGTTGCTTCAGCCTGGCGCCTAGCGCATTGGCGCGGTCACAGAGCTTTTCCTCCTCGATCACGTCGAGCACGGCATGCGCGGCGGCGACGCCGATCGGGCTGCCGCCATAGGTGCCGCCGAGACCGCCGGGACCGGGCGCGTCCATGATTTCTGCGCGGCCGGTGACGGCCGACAGCGGGAAGCCGCCGGCAAGGCTCTTGGCCATTGTGGTGAGATCAGGCGCCACGTCATGATGATCCATGGCGAACATCTTGCCGGTACGGGCAAAGCCGGTCTGCACCTCGTCGGCGACGAGCAGGATGCCGTGCTGGTCGCAGATCTTGCGCAGCGCTGCCATGAAATCGCGCGGCGCTTCGTAGAAACCGCCCTCGCCCTGCACCGGCTCGACGATGATGGCAGCAACCCGGTTCGGATCGACATCGGCCTTGAACAGCTTGTCGAGCGCGGCGAGAGAATCGGCGACCGAAACGCCATGCAGCGCGACCGGGAACGGCGCATGGAAGACGTCGGCCGGCATCGCGCCGAAGCCGACCTTGTAGGGCACGACCTTGCCGGTCAGCGCCATGCCCATGAAGGTGCGGCCGTGGAAACCGCCGGAAAAGGCGATGACCGCCTGGCGACCGGTGGCGTTGCGGGCGATCTTGATGGCGTTCTCGACCGCCTCGGCGCCGGTGGTGACGAAGATCGTCTTCTTGTCGAACTTGCCAGGCAGCATGCCGTTCAGGCGCTCGGCGAGATGAACGTAGCTCTCATAGGGCACGACCTGGTGGCAGGTGTGGGTAAAGCGATCGAGCTGCGCCTTGACCGCCTCGATCACCTTCGGGTGGCGATGGCCGGTGTTGACCACGGCGATACCGGAAGAGAAGTCGATATAGCGGCGGCCCTCGACATCCCAGATTTCCGAATTCTCGGCGCGATCGGCGTAGATCTGCGTCGTCATGCCGACGCCGCGCGAGATCGACTGGTTCTTGCGTTCGGAAATAGCTGAATTCTTCATCTTGTCCCTCATCGGGCCATCCCTCATCGAGATTGGCCCGTTCTCGTTTGATGTCGTTGAAATCCCTTCTGGCCTTATTTCATGTTTTGCTCAAGTCGGCACCATGGCCCAGTCGATTGGGCCTGCGAGAATGCCCTTAACCAGGCTGACGAAACACGCCCCGGAAAGAGTTTCCTTTTCCCGCCGATGGATTAATCTCATTTCATCCGCGACGTGCCGCCGTCAGCAGCGGCCCCCACGGCTTGAGGGGAACCATGAGCAGGAAAGCGACATCGTCCGCCTTGCCGTCTTCGCCACACCGCCATCCTTTTCGTTCAAAAACGTTGTTGCTGCTCGTCTGCGCCGGCGCTGCGATTTCAATGTCCGGCTGCCAGAAGCGGCAGGCGGCGGAAAAGAAATTGCCGGTGGTGGTGACGACGCAAACGGTCGCCCTCGCCGACTACGCGCCGCGAACCTCGCTGACCGGGGTGATCGCCGCCCGCACGCTCAACAATCTGTCGTTCCGTGTCGGCGGCCGGGTCGCCGAGCGTCTGGTCGATGTCGGCCAGCATGTCGACCAGGGCGCGGTGCTTGCCCGTATCGACCCGCAGGAACAGGAGTCGGACCTGCGTTCGGCACAGGCCGACCTCGACGCCGCACAGGCACAGCTCACCCAGGCCGAGGCCACCTATCAGCGGCAAAAGACGCTGCTTTCGCAGGGTTTTACGACGAGGCGGGATTTCGACAGCGCGGACCAGGCCCTGAAAGTGGCGCAAGGCAGCGTCGACGCGGCGCAAAGCGCCTTGGCCAATGCGAAGGAAGACCTTTCCTACACCGAGCTCAAGGCGGCGGCTGCCGGCGTCATAACGGCGCGCCAGGTCGAGGCCGGGCAGGTGGTACAAGCGGCGCAGACCGTGTTCACCATCGCCGAGGACGGCGACCGCGATGCTGTCTTCAACGTGCACGAGACACTGGTTGCCCAGACGCCGCCCTCGCCTGCGGTGACGATCACGCTGCTGTCGGACCCGCAGGTGCGCGCAGTGGGCAAGGTGCGCGAGATTTCGCCGGCGGTCGACACCCAGTCCGGATCGATCCGGGTCAAGGTCGGCATCCCTGACACGCCGGCCGGCATGCCGTTGGGCGCGGCCGTGATCGGCACGGTCAGCGCCAAGCCGGTCAGGGCCATTCTGTTGCCATGGCAGGCGCTGACATCCGCCGCCGGCAAGCCCGCCGTCTGGATCGTCGAGCCGTCGAGCAAGGTGGTGACGGAGACGCCGGTCGAGGTGCTCGCCTTCGATTCAGGCATCATCGCCGTCGACAAGGGGTTGCAGGAAGGACAGAGCGTCGTTACCGCCGGCGGACAGTTGCTTAGCCCCGGACAGACGGTCGAGATCGCTGGAGCCAGCCAATGAACCGGTTGCGGCACGTCGCTCCCCTGCTCGTCCTTGCCGCGCTCGCTGCCTGCTCGCGCTCGGAAGAGAAGCCGCCGGAGGTCATCCGGCCGGTGCTTTCGGTGGTGGTCGAGCCAAAGACCGTCGAAACCTTCGGCTTCGCCGGTTCGGTCGAGCCGCAATACAGTGCCGACCTCGCCTTCCGGCTGCTCGGCCGCGTCGTCTCGCGCGACGTCAAGGTCGGCGACCTCGTCACCAAGGGCACGACGATCGCCGCCCTCGATCCGACGGCGCTGGAGCTTGCCGTCCAGGCGTCGAAAGCCGATCTGTCGAACGCGCAGGCGCAGTTCATCAACGCCGCCGCCAGCGAGGATCGCCAGCGCCAGCTGCTGGCCTCGGCCAACACATCGCAGGCGACTTTCGACGCCGCGAAGCAGGCGCGGCAGGCGGCGGAAGCCGGCGTCGAGCGCGCCAACGCCGCCTTGGCCAAGTCGCAGGAGCAGCTCGGTTATGCCCGGCTGTTCTCCGATTTCGACGGCGTCGTCACCGCTACCGGCGCCGAGGTTGGCCAGACGGTTTCGGCCGGGCAGACCGTCGTCACCGTGGCGCGTACCGACCCGCGCGAGGCGGTGGTCGACATCCCCGATCAGCTGACCGGCGATCTCACCGTCGGCATGCCCTTCGAGGTGGTCCTGCAATCGCTGCCGACGATCAAGGCACAGGCCAAGCTGCGCGAGATCGCGCCGCAGTCGGAAGGCGCCACCCGCACAAGGCGCGTGAAGCTGACGCTGGTCGACCCGCCGACGGCGTTCCGGTTGGGCTCGACGATCACGGCGACGCGCGTGACCAAGGTCGCGCCGACGATCGAACTGCCGATATCGGCGCTGCTCGAAAAGGACGGTTCCGACAAAGTGTGGATCGTCGATCCACAATCCTCCAGCGTGAGCGCGCGCGAGATCAAGATCGCCTCCAAGAGCGGCGGCAGCTTCACGGTGGCCGGAGGGCTCGAGGCCGGCATGCGCGTCGTCACCGCCGGCGTCCACAGCCTGAGCGAAGGCCAGAAGGTCAAAGTGCCGGAGGGCGGCGTCTGATGAAGGGCTTCAACCTCTCCGACTGGGCGCTCAGTCACCGATCCATGGTCTGGTATTTCATGCTGGTCTTCGTGGTGGCCGGCATCTTCTCCTATCTCAATCTTGGCCGCGAGGAAGATCCCGCCTTCACCATCAAGACCATGATCATCCAGGCCAACTGGCCGGGCGCTTCGGTCAAGGAGACGGTGCAGCAGGTGACCGACCGCATCGAGAAGAAGCTCGAGGAGCTCGACAGCCTCGACTACACCAAATCGGTCACCACTGCCGGCCAGACGGTCATCTTCGTCAACCTGAAGGACACCACCAAGGCGCGCGACGTCGTGCCGAACTGGCTTCAGGTGCGCAACATGGTCAACGACATCAAGGCGCAGCTTCCGCAGGGCGTGCAGGGACCGTTCTTCAACGACCGCTTCGGCGACGTCTACGGCAACATCTATGCCTTCACCGCCGACGGGCTGACGCCACGCCAGCTGCGCGACTATGTCGAAGATGTCCGCACCAAGATCCTGACCGTGCCGAATGCCGGCAAGGTCGATCTGGTCGGCGCGCAGGACGAGGCCATCTATCTCGAGTTCTCGACGCGCCAGATCGCGGCGCTCGGCCTCAACCAGCAGCAAATCGTGGCCAGTCTGCAGGCGCAGAACGCCATCACGCCGTCCGGCGTCATCCAGTCC